>JBFJNS010000157.1:0-6686 GCA_041618055.1 Binatia bacterium | reverse complement strand
GGGCATGTTATTTCTCCCCTGGTTCTATCCTCCCCCGACTTCATCTCCCCACCAGACCTCGACTGGCACCCCGGCAGGGATCCGTAAGGGTGTGTATTTTTTGGATTATTTACTCGCCATCCGACAAGCGCTGGCCAGTGAATCCATGATTTACGGTGACGACTGAAAAGAGCTGGCAACCTGAGCGTTTCTAACAAAGATCGAGTAATCTGGCAAGGCGGACTGGAAAGACTCCCCAAGGTCACTGGCTCATGGACTCCAAAAACTCCTTATTGTCTTTGGTGCCGCGCATCTTATCGAGTAAAAACTCCATGGCCTCCACCACGCTGAGCTGTGATAAGACCTTGCGCAGAATCCAAATGCGGTTGAGATCCTCTCTGGGAATGAGCAACTCTTCCTTCCTGGTTCCCGACTTGTTGATATCGATCGCCGGAAAAACGCGCTTATCCATCAATCTGCGGTCCAGGTTAACTTCCATGTTACCTGTGCCTTTGAATTCCTCAAAGATCACTTCGTCCATACGGCTTCCGGTATCGATGAGCGCCGTGGCCATGATCGTCAGGCTGCCCCCGTCTTCTATGTTGCGGGCCGCACCAAAAAACTTTTTCGGCTTATGAAGAGCGTTGGAATCGACGCCACCCGAGAGAATCTTCCCGCTGGGGGGAACAACCGTATTATAGGCCCGCGCCAGGCGGGTGATACTGTCCAGAAGGATCACGACGTCCTTGCCATGCTCCACCAGCCGCTTGGCCTTCTCGATAACCATTTCCGCAACCTGCACATGCCGCGTCGCGGGTTCGTCGAACGTTGAACTGATGACTTCGCCATCCACGGAGCGCTGCATGTCGGTCACTTCCTCCGGCCGTTCATCAATCAACAGGACGATCAAAATCACTTCTTTTTGGTTGTGCGCAATTGCCTTGGCGATATGCTGCAACATCATGGTTTTGCCAGTGCGCGGCGCGGCAACGATCAAACCCCGCTGTCCTTTGCCGATGGGGGTCAGCAAATCCACGATCCGGGTGGTGTAATTATCCGGCTGCAACTCGAGTCGTAGCCGCTCGTTGGGGTAGAGAGGAGTCAGGTTATCGAAAAGAATCTTCTCCCGAGCCTTTTCCGGATCTTCGTAGTTTATCGATTCGACTTTTAGCAGCGCAAAATAGCGTTCGCCTTCCTTCGGTGGCCGTATGTGGCCGGAAATGATATCCCCGGTACGCAGGCTAAATCTGCGAATCTGGCTGGGGGAAACGTAGATGTCATCCGGTCCAGGTAGATAATTGTAATCCGGGGCTCTGAGAAATCCGAACCCGTCCGGCAGGGTTTCCAGCACGCCCTCTCCGTAAACATGCCCGTTCTGCTCGGTTTGCGCTTGCAAGATCGCGAAAATCAACTCCTGCTTGCGCATATTAGCAGCGCCTTCGATATTGAAACCCTTGCCGATCGAGGCAAGGTCACTGATTTTCTTTTCCTTGAGAGCCTTGAGATTTAGCCCGTCGTCTTCCGTACGATCAGGTTCGGCGGCTCGAATTCTGCCACGCACCATATACGATGATTCTCCTTTCGAGTGGTTGCGAAATCTGCGAAAGCGGATGTGTTTCGTCGATAGATTTTTAACTTAGAAACTTAATGGCACGGCAACGCGAAAACACGAACCGGGATTTCCGATGAACCCCTTTGCGGGTGGAAGTTCAGATATAGCGTAAATCGAATATCGGGCATGTCACTGCGACAAGCATCGCGACAAATTACTAGGGTTCTTGGTGAAAACCAAATTAAATTGGCAACGGGTCAAATTAGACGATGTTTTGGATGAGGGGGATTTGTTTAATACGGGCACCAATTAATTTTCTTTATCCTAAGCAAAATGTGTTTTTTTGTCAAGCAGTACCGGCATCGATTTGACGCCTTGAGCAGCAGCCCTGTATCAATCCCGGTAACGCCAAACACCCCCCTGTCGACGAATTAAATTACCGTGTGACAGCGCAAGTAGTTTTATCCTTGCAATGCAACGAACTCAGCCGGGAGTAAAAACTCCGAGGCGTCCGCTTTGAGGCGGCTATACGCCGCCGCTTGGCGCCATCTTGCGCGACCCTAAAGCAATGCATTTCAACAGCTTTTGATTTTGCGTCGCTTGCTAGCTGCCGGATGTCCGATCCGTAGCAAAAGTGTACGTTTTACTTACACAATTTGCCGATTCTTATTAGCACGTCAAAGTCGCAAGTCGGCGCAATCAGGCGAGGAAGTTCCCAATCCCGAGTGACTCCCTCGCCTGTTGCTGTGGCAAAATTCTAGCCTTCCCAGATTGGCTTGACGTTGACATCGAGCCACTTTTTGGGATCTTCAAGAAAAAGTTTGTCCTTAACCGGGAATGGCGTCGTGCCCTCGGGAAAAGCGGTTTCGACGGAAGTCTTGGAGGTAAATCCCTTGCGCACCGTCTCACGTCCTATCGAATCGATCACCTTCTGACCATCCTCGGAAATTAACCACTCGGCGAACAGTTTCGCGGCATTGGAGTTTGGCGCCTTACCAAAAATTCCGGCCTGGCGCGGAAATACCACCGGTGGACACTCCCTGACATAGTCAACGGGAGTTCCTTTCCCCATCTCATGGAGCACATCGTGGAGCAGTGCCGGCATCGCAATGGCGTATTCACCGGCGATTACCAGCCTGAACATGGCGCTGGTGCTTTTGTGGACCGGCACGTTCAGGGCTTTCAGACCTCTTACGAAGCGAGCGAATCTCGCGTCATCGTTCCACTGCGTCTTGTGCGCGGCCAACATGGAACTCAGCGGCCCAGCTCTCATGGGATCGTCAAGCGCCACGAGGCCTTTGTATTTCGGGTTGGCGATACCCTCCCAGGTTTTGGGTAGATCCGCGGGTTTGATCTTTTTGGTATTATAGGTCAGTGCCTGGATTTGCATGCTCACGGTCGGGATTGCCGGGTCATGCAGCACCAATACGTCTTTTTGCACCGTCTCATAGTCCGTCATCGCGCCGGCGGCGCGAAGAATCGAAGGGGCATTGTCCGAAAGAATAATGTCCGCGCTCGACTGTCCTCCTTTAAACTCCGTCAGCGCCCGGGTCACCAGCTCGGGATTTCTTGCCTGCCAGTAGGTCGCTTTGATTCCGGGGTAGCGTTTCATGAACGCGTCGGTAACAGCCTTGACATGCTCCACATCCCATACGGTGTATACAACCAAGTTACCTTCTTGTTTCGCCTTCGGGTACAATTCCTTGCTCGCCATCTCAAAGGCCTTGTTTGCTTTTGCCGCGGCATCCGGCGCCATCCTGTCCATCTGCTTTTGCACGGCATCCTGCGCCGCGCCTTTCAGTTCCTTGGCGGCGTCCTTGAGCGACGGCATCTCCAATGCCAGCAGCCCACGGGAGCTAAAACCAATGCCGAATAATGCGGCGACCAGCACAATCAACTTTAATATCCTCATTCTATTTTCCCTCCTTTTAGATCATCCATTACTACAAGCTAAATTTTATCCTGAAGGCAAACTTCGCGATGGACACGGCGATAATCAGAATGATCAGATAAATAACGCCGCCCGCCGCAGCTTCAGCCCACTGTCCCACCCGAAAGTACTCGAAAAGCGTTACCGGGCCATACTCGTTGCCCGGCGAAACCAGTAACACCGCCACATCCACGTTGCGGATCGATTCTACAAAAATATAAAAAAGCGCCCCCCCGACAGACGGCTTCAAAATGGGCAGCGTAATCTTGAAAAACACATGGCGCCATCGCGCTCCATGGACCCAGGCGGCTTCATCGAGTTCCTTGTGGATGTTCATGATGGACCCGGACGCGTTTCTAAATGCGTAGGGAAAGTAAGCGACGAAAAGCCCGACGCCCAAGGCCGTCAAAGTATTATACAACGGCGTGCCGAGAAATATGATCACCAGACCAACGGAAAGCACCAGCGGCGGGAACGCCAACGGCAGCGTGCCGATAAATTCGAACAGTTTCGTACCGAACGCCCGAGTACGATAAATGGTGAATGCCATAACGATGCCCGCCAACACCGTGATCAAAGCGATACTCACCGACAGCACGAGAGAATTGTAAAGACCCGTGACGAAGCTCGGGTGATTCATCACCGTGTAATAGTTGGTCAAAACCGCGTTTCGGGGAAAGCTCATGAAGGTTTCATAGTCGAAGTAAGGAATCATGGAAACAACGATCAGAACTACGAACGGAATCAATATGCCGAACAGAAAATAAAGAAAAACGGCAAAAAACGTCACATACCTCCAGGGCCCGATGTCGATTACCTTAACCCGATAACCTTTGCCCGTGATGGTCGCGAAACGTTCGGAGAATCGCGTGGTCCGAATATAAAAAAACAGCGTAATCACCGAGAGGATGACCAGCACCATGCTATAGGAAGTGGCCAATCCGGTACTGAACTCGAGAGCCATGGAGTCGTAGACACGGCTGACGAATACCTTGATGCCCGCCGGCGTTCCCTGCAACACCGGTGTCTCGAAGGAGCGCAAACCGCGCAGGAAATTCAACACGAACGCCGATAGCAGAGCGGGAATTGCTAAGGGAAAGGTTATGTGCAGCATCGTGTGAATCGGTCTGCTGCCGGCGATATAAGCGCTTTCCTCCAGCGATGGATCGAAGGACAGAAAGACCGGCAGCAAGAATAAATAGCCAAGCGGAACGCACGCCAGCCCGAAGGTCCAGATCATTCCCGCCATGCTGAAGGCGTTGAACAAGGGCTGCTCGAAACCGAAGATTTGCTGCATCATGTTGTTCAAAATTCCGGATTTTGGCGCCAGCAGAAGAATCCAGGCGATGTTCTTCATGATGGGCGGCATGAGAATCGGGTACAGGGGCATCAATTCCACCAGCGTTTTGCCCGGAGTGTTGGTGCGCGCGACGATCCACGCCAGCAGCGCTCCCAACCCGGTTCCCAGTGCGGCCGATCCCGCGGCGTATACCGTCGAGTTGTAGAGCATGGGAAAAATATCCTTGTCGAGGAAAACCCGCAGATAATTTTCCGCGCTAAGCCCCATTTCGACGCCGAGCTTGCCGGTGGTCAGGCTGCGCAACATCACGATGACGATAGGGGTAATGATCGCGGCTCCCGCAATGGCGCTGGCCGAGAGCGGAATGATCGTCCCCTGGCGAAACCCGAGTCTTATGGATTTCCAGTTTGTCGTCGCTTTTCCCTCGAGTATTAAATCGGTTCGCCCACGTAATTATTGTTAGGCCCGGAGCTAAAGCTTTGCGCTCTCGTATGAAGAATAACAGCCAGCGCGAGCCCGCTGGAGGCAACATCAATCGACGATAACGCTGACCGCGGATTTATCGATGGAGAGGTAGGTTTTGCCGCCGTTACCGTTTATTCGAATCATCGGGCAAAGCTTGTGCGACGTCACCACCAGTTCACGCTCGCCGATCTGAACATGGTGATCGGTCAGACCGCCGCGAAATTCCCTGCTGGTCATCTGTCCCTCGATGACGTTCGGCATGCCTTGCGGGAACGGGTCGTGGCTCAGCGTTATTTCGCTGGTCCGGATCACC
The DNA here is from genome assembly GCA_041618055.1 of Binatia bacterium. GTDB lineage: Bacteria > Desulfobacterota > Binatia > UBA9968 > UBA9968 > JBFJNS01. The sequence goes on along the minus strand of JBFJNS010000157.1, from coordinate 1,147 downwards.
ACTTTGCAGGCGTCCCCCGGTTTGCCCGAGGGTGGCGCCAGAGACAACAGCGTTGCGTTATTCAAGTCAAACACCGCGACAAGACAGCTGTCGCGGTCGACCTCCAGCAGCTTACCGTTAAACAGGGCCGCGTGGCCGATGAAATTAGCGACGAAGGGATGCGCCGGCCGATTATAGATTTCATCCGGTGAATCGTATTGCAGGATTTTTCCGGACTCCATCACCACAATAGCGTCCGAGATAGTGAAAGCCTCTTCCTGGTCATGGGTTACATAGAGCGCGCTGATGCCAACCTGCTTGATCAATTTTCGCAATTCGACCCGCATTTCTTCGCGCAGCTTGGCGTCGAGATTGCTGAGTGGTTCGTCCAGCAATATCAAGCGCGGTTCCAGCGCCAGACTGCGCGCCAATGCGACCCGTTGTTGCTGCCCGCCGCTGAGCTGGGACGGATAGCGCTCTTCCCTTCCCTTCAAGCCCACCAGGTCCAACGATGACAGGACTCTGCGGCTGATTTCCTCCGCCGCCAGTTTTTTCAGCTTAAGACCGAAAGCGACGTTTTTGAACACCGTCATATGCGGCCAGAGCGCGTAGTTTTGAAATACGAAACCGAGTTCCCGGGCGTAAGGGGGGACGAGGACTCCGTGTTCGATGTCGGTCTGAATTTTATCGGCGATGAAGATCGACCCCGCATCGGGAATCTCCAGCCCGGCAATGGATCTCAACAGCGTCGTCTTACCGCAGCCCGACGGCCCAAGAAACGAGAGGATTCCTTCTTCGAACTCGAAGGAGACGTTATCCAGAGCCTTGAGGTCTCGGTACTCCTTGGTGACGCCTTCGACTTTTAGAATCGACATGGGCAAACCCGAATTGCGCGCTCCGCAAGATTCTGAAGCAACAACTCTCCCGGATATGATCTTCTAAACACCCTAAGCCCGTAAAAAGCAATCTTCTCGTTAGAAAATATCAGACACCGTTTGCCAACTGACTTCCGCTATCGAACGCTTTTTCGCCGCTATGCCTGGCAAAGCTACTGGCTCGTCATCGCGTGAAGGAAATTCGCGGTATTCGGTTCGGCGATACCGCATAGATTTGGGATTGCGAAGATTTGTTCGGCCTGCTTTCAGATTATTTGGAGGGAAACGATTTG
>JBFJNS010000156.1:0-6798 GCA_041618055.1 Binatia bacterium | reverse complement strand
TTTCAAAAAAAAGTTTCTAAAATACCATTTTTTTCTTGACATACTATTTATAGTGCATTTATAATCGCCTCACCTACTAAATATGGGAGGGCTTTTAGACTATCTTCCTTCTTTCGCCTGAGTCAGGTTCTACTTCCCAAAGTATAGAAGCCCACCCCGGGGAATTCTAAAAGGAGGTGCGTATGGCAGCAAAGAAAAAGGCCAAAAAGAAAGCCGCCAAGAAGAAAAAGAAGTAAGTCTTAAGAGGTGGGGTTGTGGTGGTGGATTGAACCCTCCTCAATCTCAGGCGGCAAGGTAGCCGTTCTGGCTATCTTTAAAACAGGCCCCTCGATCTCACGGATCGGGGGCCTGTTTTTTTTGGCGCGGATAATTGGTTTACTCTAGTGCCTCAAACATGAATCAGCACATTGCCGGTTTGTTGGCGGAACGCTATCCCCCCGAGAAGCCCAAGTTCAAAGCGCCGCTCATCCTGGTCCATGGACTATGGACCGGAAGCTGGTGCTGGAGAACATGGGCGACACATTTCTGCAACTTGGGTTGGGATTGTTGGGCGGTGAATTTCTGCGGTCGAGTCAAAGATACGCGAGCAATATCATTGCGCCACCTGCGCTTCTCTGATTGCGTGGACGATCTGACCAAGTTTATCGGCCACTTCTCGGCGCCGCCTGTGGTTGTCGCTCATGACGTCGGGGCGCTCGTCGCCCTCGCGACAGTTCATGTAAAGCGCATGTTTGCCTTGATTCTGGCTGCCCCCACGGTACCACAGAATGCTCAAGTCGCACGCTCGCGTACGCTCCGGCTTCTGCGCCTGAAGTATCTGCCATTGATGATTCTCGCCCGGCCTTTTCGACCTGAAGCAAAGGATTTGCGCAAGATTCTCGTTCCATTGCCGGACGCCACCCGGGCAAGGATCTCCAGCGAGATGGTGCCGGAAAGTCCGCACATGGCCGCAGCACTGTTTTCCTGCCGTGTACAGATCGATCCAAAGGAAGTGAAATGCCCCACTTTGATCGTGGCGGGGAGACAAGACGCTATCGTCCCCCCGGCGTCCAGCCGACGGTTTGCGCGCTGGCTCGGCTCCGAGTATCGGGAGTACGCCGAACAAGGCCATTGGATCATCGAACAAGATGGCGAGCCTCTCGTAAAGGAAATTCATCGCTGGGTCGTCCAGAAACTCGGCGAAGATATCCTCATCGCCCAGTTTCCCTAACTCGAGCCCGACGAGCTCGAACTCAAGCGGGTTTCACTAGAGCGTCTCGCTTCTGACCATCTGGTGAGTGTTGCGTCAGCCCAGGCAGTTGGATAAAGTTAAAAAGTATCGTGCGTATAGCAACTAAAGGATCGTTACGTGTGCTTGGCGTTTCGGCGCTCATATTGGCCTTGGGCTGGACCACGGCCTGGGCCCAATCTCGAATCAACTACAAGGCCATCTCCAACCTAGAGCCCATGAAGGACCAGGCTCCGACCCCCGATTTCACCCTTTCGACGCCCAACGGAAAAAAGATTTCTCTCAAGGATTTCAGAGGCAAAATCGTTTTCTTGAACTTTTGGGCGAGTTGGTGCATTCCCTGTCGCGAAGAGATGCCCTCCATGGAGAAACTCTATCAGGAGTTCAAGGACAAAAATTTCGTAATCCTCGCCGTAAACATCCAAGATCGCAAACAAGAGGCTTTGGCTTTCGTCAAAGAGCTTAAACTGACATATCCCATCGCCCTAGACCCCGACGGGCAGGCGGGCCTGCTTTACGGTGCCTGGGGTCTCCCAACCACGTACCTCATCGGCCCTAAGGGCGAAGGCCTAGCGCGGGCCGGGGGGCCCGCCGATTGGTACGGTCCTGCGGCGCGAAAAATCATTAAAGACCTCGTTGATGGAAAAAGATGACCGATGTTAATATCCTAGTTGCCTTTGCCGCCGGCGTGTTCTCTTTTCTCTCACCCTGCGTCTTGCCTCTTATACCTTCGTATCTCTCCTTCGTTTCCGGCGTATCATTGGAAGAAATGCGCACTGTTACGACGACAAGGAGCGTGCGCTTGCGGGTACTGCTTAATTCCATCGCCTTCATTGTTGGATTCTCATTGGTCTTCGTTTCTCTCGGCGCCTCCGCGAGCTTTCTGGGAAGCCTTTTTCTGTCTTACCGAAGCTTGATCCGCATGCTCGGCGGCGTTTTCATTTTACTCGTCGGGCTGTACCTCGTCGGGCTTTTCAAAATCTCCGCGCTCGAACGCTATCTGCAATACAATCTCAAGGATAAGCCCGCCGGCTATCTGGGCTCTGTCCTAGTCGGCATCACTTTTGCTGTCGCCTGGACGCCATGTGTCGGACCCATCTTGGGAGCTATACTCGCCTTGGCGGGGACTTCCGGCGAGGTTGGGCGCGGGACGTTGCTGCTCACGACCTACGCGGCCGGGTTAGGTTTACCGTTCTTCTTGAGCGCGGTAGCCATAAACTCCTTCTTTGAATTCTCCGCCCGCTTTCGTCGTTATATTCAGATCATCCACGTGCTGGGCGGCGTTTTGCTTATCATCGTGGGGATTTTGTTGCTCACCGACTACATGACCATCCTGAACGCCTACGCGCTTCGCCTTACGCCAGACTGGCTGCTCAAGAGACTTTAAGCATCGGCGTCGTTTGCCAATGTGATTTGACCTATATTTGGGCAAATGTTAGTTTTTTTTGATCCCTGAATTGCTTCGACCGTCCAGACTCATAGCCGAATGCCAATCCTGGATCAGACTGGAGCAGCAAAATCATGGAAGAGCAAATTCGGCTCATCTTAAAAACACTCGGAGAGAATCCCGATCGTGAGGGGCTCGCGAAAACACCTCAACGAGTCGCCGACGCTCTAACCTTCCTGACACAGGGGTATCGCATGGACCCGGAGAAGGTTATCAATGACGCCACGTTTTCCGAGGAATATGAGGAGATGATCGTGCAAAAAGACATCGACTTCTATTCCCTTTGCGAGCACCATCTGCTGCCTTTTTTCGGCAAGGCCCATGTCGCCTATATCCCGCACCACAAAATCGTGGGAATTTCCAAACTCGCGCGGTTGGTCGATGTCTACGCGCGACGACTTCAGGTTCAGGAGCGACTGACAAACCAAATCGCCAACACGATCATGGAGAAACTCGATCCACTAGGGGTCGCCGTCGTGATCGAGGCCGAGCATCTTTGCATGCGGATGCGCGGCATACAAAAGCAGAACTCAATCGTGATCACGAGCACGTTGCTCGGGGCATTTCAAAACCGACAGGAAACGCGCAGTGAATTCATGACTCTCATTCGGCAAAAATATTAGCGAGAAGGCCATGGAAATAAGATTCAGAGACCGTCGCGCCGAAACCATGAAAAGTGATCTTCTCGTGCTTCCCGTGCACGAGAAGAAACTGGAGAACCCGACGATCCGCGCTATCGACCACCGTCTCAAGGGGAAACTCCGAGAACAGATCCGAAGGAGTAAATTTACTGGCTCTGAGGGCAGCACGCTGCTCTATGCAACCGCGGGGATGCTGCCGGCCTCCGCCATTCTTCTCCTTGGGATGGGCGTTGAGAAAGACATCGAAGGCCATACGTGGAGGAAAGCAGCCGCCCAGGCGAGAAAAGAAGCCTTAGCCGTTGGCGCCGAAGAGGTCGCTTTCCACTTCGCGCCCGATAAGGAACCGGCCGAGAACGCGGGTCGGGTGGCGGAAGGCATGCTGTTGGTTTCCTACCATTTCAACAAGTATCGCTCTAATTCAAGGTCCCCTGCAGACCTCAAGACACTTACCTTTTTCCGACCCGGGCTCACGGCAAACTCAACGATGCGCGAGGCCGTGCGCGTGGCGGAACAAACGGTTCCAGGAGTCTTTCTGGCGCGGGATCTTGTCAACGAACCCCCCTCCGTGACCAGCGCTCGTTTTCTCGGGGAGCAAGCGGAAAAGCATTGTCGCGGGCGGGGTCTTTCGGTGGAGGTGTGGGGCAAGAAGAAAATCGAAGCGATGAAGCTGGCGGGGCTGCTGGCCGTGAATCGGGGCAGTCACGAAGAACCTCGCTTCATCACCATACACTACAAACCAACACGAAACCCCCACAAGCGAGTGGCCTTGATCGGCAAAGGCATCACTTTCGATTCCGGCGGCCTGTCGCTCAAGACGGCAAAGTCGATGGAGACCATGAAGCTCGACATGGCCGGGGGCGCAGCCGTGATCGGCGCCATGAGCCGGTTGCCTTACCTCCGCCCTGATGTCGAGGTGGTGGGCTATATTCCCACAACGGACAACCTGCCGGGAGGGAATGCGCAGAAACCCGGCGATGTGATTCGTTACTTGAACGGTAAAACCATCGAGGTGCTCAACACGGACGCCGAAGGACGGCTGATTCTCGCGGACGCACTGGCGTTCGCGGCGAGGCAAAAACCGGATTATATGATTAACCTGGCGACTCTAACCGGGGCTTGCATGGTCGCGCTGGGACCCGACGTGGCGGGTCTATTCAGTAATCACCAACCGCTTGCCGACACCCTCCTCAACTGCGCCCGGGACACCGGAGAGAAGATGTGGCAACTGCCGCTGGTCAAGGAGTACCGCGAGACACTCAAGAGCGCCATCGCGGACATGAAAAACGTCGGCGGCGTGCATGGCGGCGCGATCACGGCGGCGCTCATCCTGCAAGAATTCGTCAATGCTGTTCCGTGGGCGCATCTCGATATTGCCGGGCCGGCCTACACCGACGGGGAACACCCGATTTGTCCCAAAGGTGGAACCGGGTTCGGCGTTCGCACTCTGTTGAGGTTCCTTTCAACACTTTAAGGAGGCAGCAGTATGGGCAAGATCACTGAGGTCGGCGATAACAACTTTGACACGGAAGTGATTCAGTCTGAATTGCCGGTGTTGGTGGATTTCTGGGCGCCGTGGTGCGGCCCGTGCAAATCCATCGCGCCGATTGTCGAAGAACTCGCCGCTACCTATGAGGGAAGACTGAAGGTCGCAAAACTAAATGTCGATGATCACCCGGCCACCGCATCCCGCTTCGGCATCCGCGGCATTCCGAACCTGATTATTCTCAAGGGCGGTGCGGTAGCGGAACAAATCGTCGGTGCCGTGCCCAAGGCCAAGCTGGTGAGTGCCATCGAAAAAGCCCTGCAATAAGTTTCACGCACACCGAAGATCGCGGATTGAGGATTGAATATCCCAATCCTCAATCTCCAATCCTCAATGATCACTGTGCCGATCAGAAGATATAACGGCGCATGCTGACATTGATCATGATGCCGACGGCGAACATCATTGAGGCCAAGGACGAACCACCGTAGCTGAACATCGGCAGTGGCACTCCGACGACGGGCATGAGCCCCGTAACCATGCCGACGTTGATCACGACGTGCCAGAACAAAATCGAAACCATGCCAAACACCAGCAGGGCACCGAAACGGTCCTTGGCCCGTTCCACGAGCCTTAAGGCATAAAGGATCATGATGAAGTAGAGCGCGAGCAGCAAAGAACAACCGACAAACCCCCATTCCTCTGAGAAGACCGCAAAAATGAAGTCCGTGTGCTGGGCCGGCAGAAAATCCAGGCGGTTTTGCGTTCCGTTCAGATATCCCTTGCCAAAAAGTTGACCCGAGCCAATGGCGATCTTTGATTGGATCACATGGTATCCCGCTCCCAGCGGATCGAGATCGGGGTCAAGGAAAGTTAAAATTCGCTGACGTTGGTAGGGTCTTAAAAAGTGCCAACCCACCGGGAGACTGGCTAGCCCGGCGCCCACCAGGCAAAGAAATGATTTTGGCCGCAGCCCGCCCATCAAGACCATGCTGAGAAAAACAAGGGCAAGAATAATGGCTGTTCCAAGATCCGGCTGGATTAATGTCAAAACCACCAGCGGTGTCATCAAGGCGAAAGGCACCCACAGATCCCACAGCCGATAACCGCGCGTGGGTTCGTCCTCCTGGAGGTATTTTGCCATGACTAGGACGATCGCCACTTTGGCGGGCTCCGAAGGCTGCAGCCTGAACAAGCCGAGATCGATCCAACGCTGCGAGCCTCCCCCGGAATGGCCGAAGAACAGCACTAGGAAAAGCAGGACCAAAATGACCGCATATGCGGGATACGCGAGTCTGTCCATGTAGTGGTAGTCGAACGAGATGGCCGTAAACAGCATGATCGTCCCCAGCCCCAACCACAGCAACTGGCGGGAAGGCAGAGCTCCCGCATGTTCTTCCCCAATATTGAAGTTAGCGCTATAGATCGTCACGATGCCGAGGATGGCGAAAGCGAGCGTCAGGAGAAACAGCGTCCAGTCGAAATGGGAGATAAGTCGCCGGTCAATCTGCACGGTTTTCTCCCTCGAGCTGGACATGCTGTTGCTTTAAAGGCCGGTTTTGCAACTCGATGTATTTTTCAATCACCTTTTTCGCCAAGGGCGCAGCAGCGGAACCGCCATGTCCCCCATGTTCGATCAGCACAGCCAAGGCGATCTTGGGGTTTTCGGCTGGCGCGTAGGCAACGAACCAGGCGTGGTCCCGATTAAAGTAAGCGAGCTGCTCGCTTTTGAGGTAAGCACCTTTCATTTCAATAACTTGAGCCGTGCCGGTCTTGCCCGCGACGGCAACCATAGCCGATCTGGCTGCGCCTCCGGTCCCCGAAGTGCTCCGGACGACATCGGCCAAGGCCTTGTGCACTCGTTCCCAGGTCGATTTTTTTAGATCGATGGTCCTGATTTTTTCGGGGCCGTACTCGCGCACCGTCGCTCCATCCACTGACTCAACCCGGCTGACAATAAGCGGGCGATAGAGCGTGCCGCCGTTGGCCACAGCCGCCA
>JBFJNS010000155.1:0-6801 GCA_041618055.1 Binatia bacterium | reverse complement strand
ATCATCGGCGGCATCGCGCTCTATTCCTCCGTAGCCGTCGGCCAGAGCGGAATCGCTCATCTCGCTCACCTTGGCGGAATGATTTTCGGCTATGTCTATCTCCGCTGGGGCAACCCTTTGCATCGTTGGAGGCTTTACTTGGATCAGCGGCGATTGACCCGCCTTAAACGGCGCTTCCACATCGTTCAGGGCGGCAAGGACGACGATTCCAAACCGACGTTGCATTAGCGTCGGCATTGCCCCCACAAACCCGCCCAGGATTCAGAGGTTGAAGGTATAGGACATGCCAGCGGAACGGGCCATATCCGGCCCATGGCGTTGACTGTCCCTGCCTTGGGAGGGGAGTCACAGTTTTTCCCAGGATATCAGGAATACTCCCAGTATCACGAGTATCGTCGCCCCGATTTTCCGAGCCGTGAGTGTTTCGACGTCCTTCAGCATAAAGTACGAAAGCGGCAGGACGAAAAGCGACGAACAATTTACGAGAGGGGAGATAAGCGAGACGCGCTCCATGCTGAGCGCGGTGTACGTGAACAGATACGAAAAAAAATTCATAAAACCGGAAATCCCAAAGTAAATGAAGCCACGCTTGGCGGTTGGGGACAAGGGCTTTTTGTCGGCGAAAGCGAAGTACATGAACGCCATCGTGAGGAAAGAGGTGCCCGCCGCAATGGCAGCTCCCACCACTGGAGACGGAATTTGCACCACGGCGAAGCGCACGAGATTATCCCGCGCCGCGAAAAGACAAGCTGCGGTGGCCGGAAAAATAAGATCCCGAGTGCGCCAGGTTTTCGTGGTGCCTTTCCATGAGAGGGCGATAATGCCGCCGACGATGGACAGCGCCCCGATGAGGTTGGTGGCCGTGGGGCGCTCGCCCAGAAAAGCAAAGGCGATCAAGATGGCGAATAGCGGCCCGCTATTGGTCAAGCAGGAAGAGATCGGCGCGCCGAGCCGTTCCATGCCCCTGAAAATAAAGAAACGCGCCACTCCGGGAACAAAGATTCCGACGGCGACGAAAACAAGATTGACCGGTTGCCACAGGTCGGGCTTGTCAATGAGAAACAAGACGTAGAGCCAGAGAAAGAAAGCGTTGAATCCCAAGTTGGCCAGCAGGCCGCGAAAATAATCGATGGAAAGAACGCCACGATTGATGAAAACCATCGACAACGCAAACCAGAACGACCCGAAAAGAGCGAGCAAAATGGGAAGCATGGCAATTAACGACCGACCTTATCCCCTGTCGCATCGACAAGCAAATATACCTTCTCCTACAGGTTTTCAGATGCGCTCGGGCGGCAAGCCCGACAACCGTGGGCATGTCCTTCAGGATTGCAGATGGCAAATTGCAAGTCTGAGACTGCGAGCTGAAATTTTCTATTCCGAGCGCGGCGAGGACTAGACGGACCGCGCTCACCGCGTAGTCGGGTGAGTGATTGTGGGATTGAAAATAACAGTCTTTCAAGGTTTTTCGATCAAAGTTCAAGGGTCAAAGATTCGCTTGCAAATCTTGGTCGAACGCGCGAGTTTGACGAAACCCTAAACCTTCCGGGCAGGGCGCAGAATGTTACAAAAATCAGCGGCGGGACGTCTAATTACAGAGAGGCTTAGGCGTGCTGGGCCGCTCATCTATCCGCAGCAAAGGGGGGGCACCAATGAAAATTTCTTCTGGCCTGATGGCTTTTGTGGTCCTCTCCGTATTGTGTGCTGCCGAGGTTTTTGCCGGTCCAAGGATCTTGGGCCGGATGGGAAAAACCGGCGGAGCGCGAAACGAAGTCCGTCGATACTGGAAACCAGCGGTTCCCGTGGTGCCGCATGGTCCTCATTTCCGCTGGCACCATGGCCACCCGTACGCTTATCATCGCCATAACCCGCGATCTGTAATCGTCATCACGCCCAGGAGCTACTACCCTTACGATGCACCAGTCGCTCTGGTCACCAGCGAACCCTTCTATTGTCATGTCCATCAGGTGGGATTCGTAAGCCGGGTGGGCTTTCTTGACCACATCAGTGGCACCCACAAGGTTCCGCTTGCGACCGCAAATGCCATTTGCGCCGACGGCACCGAAAGCTGCATCATCGAAGGCTACTGAGTTCGCGCGAAGCGGCTCAGATGCTGCTACCCCGCCGAAAATGTCGCGCCGCTGAAACAATCTCATGCCCGCTCGCTCCCACCATGGACACCCTTCCGCGCTCCCGTGGTTTGGGATATAAATGACATTGGCCTTCTTGACTGAAGGCCGGCCTCAACCATGAACGACGCAATCACTAGGCTCGCCTCCATTATTGATCCGAAACGGATCTCTACAGATTCTGACAGACTGGACGAGCGCTCCTGGGACGCCTTGAGCGTGGGAAGGATTCATCCGCGGCGCCAGCCGGAAATGGCCGTGCCGGTTTGTATTGCGACTCCAGTTTCGACCGAAGAGGTCCGTCGTATCGTGCTTTTTGCGAATTCCGAAAGGATTCCCCTGGTGCCGTTCGGTGGCGGTTCGGGACTCATGGGCGGGGCGCTGTCCATCCAGCCAGGAATCGTCCTGGATCTTCGCAACATGAACCAAATGCTGGAGGTTGATACGGAGGCACGGTCGGCTCGCGTTCAGGCGGGGGTGGTTTTAGAGGCTTTGGATCAAAAATTGAACGAGCAGGGTTTTGTCTTGGGTCATGATCCGTGGACGGTCCCTGTGGCAACGGTGGGAGGGGCGATATCGACCAACAGCATAGGATACCGCGGCGGCGTCTATGGCTCCATGGGAGAGCAGGTGTTGGGGTTGGAGGCGGTCTTGCCCAACGGTGAGACCGTGCGCACCCGAGCGGTGCAGAAGTCCTCGGCCGGCATCAATCTTAATTGCCTGTTGATTGGTGGCGAGGGTTGCTTTGGTATCATTACGGAGGCGACGATCCGAATTTTTCCCAAACCTGAGCAGCAATTATTGGATGCTCTTCTCTTCCCGTCGTTTGAACGAGGCTATCGTGCCGTCCAACAGTTGTTTTTGCGGCGCGTGACGCCGGCGCTGGTAGACTTAGGCGACGATCACCGCAAATTTCCCGAGTGCGCCGTGCTTTACTTGGGGTTTGAAGGGAGTCGTGAAATCGTCCTGGCTGAGGAAAAGGTCGCCCGGGCGATTTGCTTGGAATGCGGCGCCGAGAGGCTGCCGGAGGAGGAGGCGCAACGGTTCTGGCGTGACCGACATATCATTGCCAAAAGATTCATGGCAGAGCGACGGCAGAGAAGGGACCGCGGCAAGGATGGTATTTATCACGACTGGGTTCATGCGGCCTTACCGGCCTCCAAAGTCTTGTCATTTCGAGCTGCGGCCATTGCGATCGCCCGGCGGCGGGGCGTTCGTGTTCAAGAGAGCGGGCTTTGGGTTCAACCGGAACTGTTTTCAATGCGATTGGGGGTCGAGGATCGCGTTGCCCGCGAGGGTCGCTTAGTTTTACAGGAGACGGTTGATGAATTACTTCAATTAGTCCAGGAGCTTGGAGGATCGATGGAATACGCCCACGGCGTGGGGGTGAAACTGGCCTCTCTGATGGCGGCAGAGCATGGTTACGGATTTGAGGTGATGCGCCAAATCAAGCGAACTCTAGATCCGCACAACATCATGAACCCCGGGAAAATGGGGTTTTGAACCATTGCCATCTGGAAGAATCTACGCAGCAAGTGATCTGCGCGCATCTGACTAAAAGCATCGCAACAGGTAAAGTAAATCGACATTTTTTCAAAGCCGCTCGGCCCGCAAGCCCGACAACCTGGGGCATCCCCTTCGGGATTGCAAATGGCCAATGTCAAATTGCAAGTCTGAGATCTGCGATTTGAAATCTGTCATTCCGAGCGCAGCGAGGACTGGACAGGCCTCGCTGACCACTTAGTCATGTGAGTGATCGTCGGTTTGAGAGTAACTGCACTATTGGCTCCTCTCTTTCCCTGGGAGTTGAAATAGCGTCTGAGGATCGGTAAACTAGCCTCGATTGGGCTGATCTCGCACTTGCAAGTCGCAAAAAGTGAGATTAGCAGCCTAGTAAGAGCCTCTCAGGACATTTTCCCGAGGGGTTTTTATTTTGTACAGGAGTTGAGGATATGGCAACGCACGATTCCCGTGTACCGATGACCAGTCAGGGATATCAGTTTCTGATGGAGGAATTGAAACGCTTGAAAAGCGTCGAGCGTCCGAAAAACGTTCGCGAAATAGAAGAAGCAAGAGGACACGGCGATCTGTCCGAGAACGCAGAGTTCCACGCAGCAAAGGAACGGCAATCTCTGCTCGACGTCCAGATTCGCGAAATTGAGGATAAGCTCGCCCGGGCGCAGGTCATCGATGTGTCGCAACTATCGGGCGACAAGGTCGTCTTTGGGGCGACGGTTTCGCTGGCCGATGGTGATACCGGCGAGAAGGTGGTATACCAAATCGTGGGCGATCATGAGGCGGAACCGAAAAACGGAAAGATTTCCATTAGCTCCCCCGTTGCCCGAGCCCTGATTGGCAAAAGCGAGGGAGATGAGGTGCAGGTCCACACCCCGACAGGTGTGCGTTCATTTGAGATACTGAGTGTAGACTACATCGATTAGGGAACTCATCGACGCGGGGCGGGCCTTTCCGGAAAGGAATTATGGCCTTTGCGGCAGTAAAGGCTGCAGCGTTTGTTTGCGTCTTTCTAGCCGTCAATATTTGCCCAGGCTTTAGCCCGGCTGAAGTTTTCATTGAGCCTCGTGTGGGATTTCATGGGGTTTTCCAACTCGGGCGTCCTTTCCCGCTCGAAGTCGAGCTCAGCAACTCCGGTCCGCCCGTCGAGGGAAGATTGGAGATCCAGGTCTGGAAGGGCGTAGCCGCGAAAGCCGGAACGCCTTATCCGCTCTCCTATAGCAAAGAAGTTTTCGTCTCCGCCCAGGCGCGAAAGAAACTCCAGTTTACGATTGATCCAGATTTCCTAAGTCGTCCCCTAAGGATTTCATTCGTCAGTCCCGCCGGTGGCTCGTCCCGGGATCTCGATTTGAGGCGCCATTATTCACCGGCCCCGGTGATGCTCCTGGTGAGCGAAAGCAACACGTTTCCGCCCATAACACCACTCGGGTCGTCGGGTCCCAGCCGTCTTGTGGCTCTAACCCTGGCAGAGTTGCCAGAGGATCCGCGCGCGCTCCTCGGCGTTTCGCATCTTGTGCTTTACGACCAATCCCTCCGGGATCTATCCCGCTACCAGTTTCTGGCGCTCGACCGCTGGCTCATTTCCGGCGGGCAGATGATTATTCTTGGCAGCGTTAACTATGCATTGTACCAGGAACCTACCATCAGCCGCTTCTTGCCGGTGCGCGTTACCGGGATGAAGAAGCTTGCCTCACTTCCGAGCTTCACCCGTGAAACGACGGTGTCGCCCATCGCGGATGTCTGGGTGCAGACCTCCAAGGTGATGGCTGGCGGTAACGTTCTGGTCGAAGCGCAGGGCGTTCCGATTCTCGTGGAAACGAGCCGGGGCAGAGGCAAGATTTCCTACCTAGCGCCTGATATGGGGCGCCCCCCGGCATCGCACTGGGAAGGGTTTTCGAATCTCCTGCGGACTCTCCTTGCGCCCGGCACAGACCCGCAACCAGCGCCCAAGACGCGGTGGGACGACACGGTTTTTTTTCGCGTCATCTCTAACCCTTCTTTTATCGCCGTTTACGTACCCACAAGATTTCTTTTCGTCGCAATTGTCGGCTACCTTGCGGGGGTCGTCGTCATTACCTGGCTGTGGCAGCGGCAACGCAATGAAAGCGCACGAGCCCTGGTGCTTTCCTTGTGCGTCTTCGTCGTTTTGGCAGGCGTCGGGGGGTATCTCTTCTTCAGCCGCGGGGGGAATCTCCCCGACGGCGTGCTCCTCTCTTCGACGGTCTTGGAGACGGTCGCCGACGGCTATGTCGAAGCGCAATCAAACGTGGCGCTGTTCTCCACACAGGTGCGCCGCTACGAGTTGCAACTCGGGCGCGGCTGGCTGGACTGGTTCCCCGTCTTTTTCCCGTCCAGTAAGCCGGAGGATCGTCTCGTGATGGTGCAAGACGGAAGCGGAGCCAGCCGCTTTCAAGTCCAGCTGAAGGAGTGGGACCATCGGCTCTTCAAAGTGCGCTCCGTAGAGCGGTTTCCGTTTCGCGTGCAGTTTGAGCAAAAAACCGACACTTTGCTAATGAAAATCGACAATCAAAGCGGCAAAAATCTTACCGACTGTTCTTTAATCGTCGCCGGTCGCCGCCATGCTCTGGGAGATATCCCGCGCGGTGCGCGCTGGACGCGCGAGTTCCCTCTCTCTCTTAGCGCCGTTCGGGAGGATAGTCGTTTCGGCCGCAGTGATGCCATGGCCATGCGCGACGTGTCGTTTAACGATCGAACTCGTGACATCCTGTTCCATTCCTCCCTCTTCTCTGGCGACGCCGGCGCGGTGCGGCCGGCAAGCGACGCCGTGATATTTTTCGGCTGGGTAAACGGACCCGATCGACGGATATGGGTGGACGATGCCGGGATATGGGCATACGATTACACCCTGTTCCGCTCGATCCTGCCCTTGGCCACTGGAGAGGATACATGAGCGGCAATCCCGTCTTTCGCGAAAGTATGGAAATCTTTTACCACGAAGGACATGGCTTTGCGGCGTATTTCTATTTGCTCATCATTATCGCTCCCGTTGAGATCTTGTCACTCTATCTGCCCTCGCTGGACGCGCAACTTTGGAGCGGCTCGGCGAGCCTGTTCAAAGTGTGCTCGGTGACGGCGCTGCTGCTCGTCGTCTATTTTGCCTTACGGGTTGCCAATCAGGAGTTCGCTCCATGGAGGT
>JBFJNS010000154.1:0-6802 GCA_041618055.1 Binatia bacterium | reverse complement strand
TCGCGGCCATGCTATTCACCACTGAGATGGCTTTGATTCTCGTCTTTGTGGGTATCGACACAGTCACGTTTCGCAATATGGGCCTGGTGGGTGCTGCCCTTTCACTTCTCTTCAGCTCCTACCCGGAAACTTGAGAAGTTTGGGGTCCGTGAAACCCGAGGCAGCTGACAATTTCCCGTAAGTCGCCCCTGACGCCAATTGCACTTCCAACCGGATATTCGGGTGTTGAACTCAGCCGCCTCGAAATCAGTGTGAGACTTTAATAATTCTTTATGGCTGTTGATTCATGCTAAAGCGCCAACCTGGCCATAAGGCCCGGCGAGGATTTCCTTGTCGGGGAACTATCTGGCACAAGGCTTGAACCGTTGTCGCTAAAGCGCAAACGGCTGAAGAGGCCACTTCGAAGCAACAGTCAACTAGGCAGACGGTTCGAGGCCGTCTATCCTCAGCTGCGCTAACGGACACCGAGCTACCAGCGAAGAACCAATGGCTCCCTGTTATCTGGCGAGATTTGTGGGCCATACTTTTACGCGCTGCTCCCGTGAGGTTGCACGGATTCTCGGGCCTGATTTACAGCTTTGTAAATGTCGCCCAGGCAGCAGCTTCCGCGCGGATTGGTAACCTGGCAACGACACTCACCAGCCTTGATCCGGTGCGTGATTATCCTGGGAATATCCGTTGTTCCCTTCGATCGAATATCCTCCCAGATGGCCTTCTTATCGAAGTCGAAGCAGTAGCATAGTGGTATCGGGTCTTCTTTCTCCTTAATACCAACCCGAACGGAAAGTTGACTGGTGGTGATGACCTCTTGCCCGGACGCGGACACATAAACAACGTCGCAATCAGGCGAATCGCAGAAAAAATATGGCCGCCCAGTTAGGGCGTGCCAGTGTTCTGGCTTGAGGAGCGTTTCAACGGTGATGCGCGGAACGGGTTTGCAGACATTTCCGTTTTTCGGACAAATGGAATCAAGCCGTTGTTGGGGAGTCTTGCGGCATTCCTGCATGGCGCCTTACCTCGCTCGCTTCTTTTGCCACAGGCCGATCGCCACAAGGAGTAAGAAAAAGCCCAAAACAGGAAACAGGAAATAGTCGAGGTACGGGACAAGCATCCCTAAGCCCACAAGGCCAAGTCCCAACACCAGAACGGGCGTGAAGCAGCAGATGGCGGTAATCACTGCGCCCCAGCTTCCTACCTTCAGGCATTTCGTTGGCTCGCCACTGGTCATAAAGCCCTCCTTTTTCCTGCGACGGCATAAGTTCACTGCCGCCCTCCCGCAAAGCCGCCTCATGGCTTCCCTGATCGCTGCGCCATCGTGAAACCTTCCGTCGATGACGATGCGGGCGGACTCCGAACCCTGGCACTCCAGGCTCCGTCGGCGGCTGCGCTACCTTCCTGTCGCTCACCGTGACGTCACAGGACAGGCAGGCAATGCTTGCTTGAAATCTCGAATTCCTCCCGACATGCCGAACCGCAGGCGCTCACACCTTTTCCCTTCGCCTATTCGCACTCATCAACTCGGACTCTTGCGTTTTAATGCCGCCCCTTTTCTGTCCGTTCTCTCTCCTGAATCGAGCGACTCAAGAATCGGGCATTCGCTTGCCCGTTTTTTGCCTGAACACTCCTCGATCAATCTCTGAAGAGCCTTGCGCATGCGCGCAAGCGATTGGATCTTGACCTCAATATCTTCGATCTTGTGGGCCGCATACGCTCGGACATCGGCACATCTCGCCCGCGGCGTCGCCCGCAGGGCCAAGAGCTTCTTGATCTCCTTTAACGAGAACCCGAGCCCCTGAGCCTGCTTGATAAACCTTACCTGCCGAAGATTCTCGAGGGAGTACACGCGGTAATTTGCGACCGTCCTCTGCGGCTTCGGGATCAGCCCCCGGCGCTCATAATAACGCAGCGTCTCGACATGAACCCTCGCCTGCTTCGCGAGTTCGCCAATGGTAAAGCCGTCCATTGATTCTTCTTACCGTTCAATTCAATCTAGACCCTGTACCTAGGTACGGAGTCAACCCCGGCATGTTGAGATGGTCGCTAGACGCACCGGCCATGGTCGTCCGGTCGGAGGCGGCGGCCTACTTTTTTATATTAGCAGTATAAGGTGGCATAGGATAATAGAGCGGAGCCGATTCGGAGAGCGTGCTGGCAAGAGGACTTCTATTGTCTTACCTCTTTGAAGATTAAGCGAAGATTGTCTTGGCCGGCGAGAGAAGGGAGCGGAATTCGGGTTCAAATTGAAACCCTGAGCCCTGCAATCTATCGGGCCTAGCGGGAGTGACGGCGGGAGCAGCCATCAAGCCACCAGCCTATTGACCACATGCGGAAGGCGCACCCCCGAGGAATCCTCAGGGTAGATCGCGTAAGCCTGTAAGGGACCGCGAGGGCACCACACTGGAAATCAGGCAACAAGTAAGCGTTATTCTTGCCGCGTCTTGTATATGCGTTGAATGAACCCGGAGCTCTCTAATTTTTTGATTACACTGTTGTCAATGAGCGTTTCGGCACGGACACCGGCTAACTTTGGATTAATAATGGTCATGACGCCATGCAAGTTTTTCATCCCTTCCACCGTGGCATAGGGGACCCGTTCAATCGAGCCCACTACCGACTCATAGGCTTCTTGCGCATCGGCCAGACTCAGGCGCAGGCTCTTTGCGAGAATCCGCACAACGTCTTCTTTGTTGCCAGGCTCTACCACATAACCGATGGCTTCGATGAAAGTTCGTACGTACGCCTCCACGAGTTGGGGCTTGCTCGCCATCATACGCCGAGTCGTCACGGCTAGCGTTTGCGGCATAACGACATCAGACCCTCTCAGGTTGACGAGAGTGTTATACCCCTTCCCTGCGTAAAGGTCCCCGACCGATCCGCGCAAAACGGTGGCATCGATGGTGTTAGTTTCCAGCGCTAGGCGGCGATTCCCTTCGGTCCCCGGTATGGTGATGAAACTGACTTTGGGGTCGCGGGGGTCAAAACCAATCTTTTGCAGTGCCATGAGGGACGTGACGTGAGACGAAGCTCCCGGGCCGCTAATTCCGACGCGTTTACCTCGCAGATCCTCCGGCCTCTTGAGCTCAGGCCGTCCCGTGAGTCGGTGATCGAGCTTCTGAAAAAAATTGGCAATCGCAACGATATCGGCGCCGCCGCCTGCTCCGTTTAAAAGATGGCCGCCGCCAACGATCGTCATATCGATTTCGCCTGCTAGCAAGGCCGCTATAGACAAGGGCCCTCGCGACATCACGATGAATTGCACGTCCAGGCCATGCTTGCGAAAGAGGTCTCGCTCTTTCGCCACCCAAAGTGCCGCCATGCTTTCGCTGGTAATGCTCGACGCCAGGTTGCTGCGGATCAGCGCGCTGGCGGCCTCCGCCACAGCCCCTTTGAGCGGCAGGACAAGACAAGGCACGATGAGCAACATTATCAACCTAGCGGTGATCATAAAATGACCTCCTTACTCTCGGAAGCAAGTCTTAATACTCCTTATACATTCGATGCGCTCTGTAATCTTTTCGCTATTCGACCCGCATCCACTTCTTTTTTCAAAAAGGGGAGCATGCCGCCTGCCGCCAGTCGCTCTAATATGAAAGGGGGCATTGGCTCGAACTTGAGCTCCACGCCAGATGATAGGTTAGTTAAATGTCCGCGCTGTAAATCGACTTCAAGCTCGTCACCCTTCTTCACTGATTTCAAGATCCGCGGCAGTTCCACGACCGGCAGGCCGCGCTCTATGGAATTTCGCAGAAAGTAGGGAGCGGCGGTCTCGCAGATCACCGCCGCCACTCCAGTGCCCAATATCGCAAGACATGCGTGATCGTGATCATGTCCAAAGCCCATGTACTCCGCCACGATGTAATCACCCGCCCTCACTTTGCGCGAAAAATCCGGGTTTACGTTGATCATACAGTACTTGCCCAACTCTTCCTTGGTATAAAGTCCTCTGGATTGGAGGTCATGAGAGATCTCAAACGGACAAATTTCCCAGTCCACATCCAAAACCCCACGAAAAACCCACGCCTTTCCCCTTGATAGTTTCATGAGCTTGCCCCTGGCGGCCTAAACGCCGCTGAATGAGTCAACCGGCTTTCACCATGGATCAGGAAATGATCAGGCTGCTGACAAACCCTTCCTTCACGTGCCGGGGGCGACATGGGGAATGGCATAGGGATTGAACTCAAGGACATTGTTCGTTTGTGGTGGAGCTCCCGAAGCGCAAGTATTATTTTTTCAACAGCCCGCTAGAGATATTTTCTCGGATCGACAATTTTCCCTTCGACACAGGATGCTGCTACGGTCATCGGATTGGCGAGGTAAATTTCGCCTTTTTCGCTGCCCATGCGTCCGGGGTAATTGGTCTGAGCCGACGCAATGCACACCTCATCGTCCGAAAGCGGCGTATTTGAACCCCATTCCATTCCCTCGTTAGGCACCGGCACGACGCATTCAGCGTCGATGAAGACCTTGAACAAACCTTCGTCCAGCGCCTGACGCAGAATGTTCGTCGTCCCCGGCGTGATGTTTAGGACCACGTTGGGATGGATTTTCCTGCCTCTCAAGATTTGCGCGGCCATGCGCAAGTGCTCCAGCCATCCCCCGGCATCGCTGCCGATGAACCCCCGGTTGATGGGTATTCCTTCCAGCTCGTTGACAGACTTCACTATGTGGCGCTTAGGGGGTGGCACGACCTGCGGTTCCAGGTTCGTAACATCGAATTGATAAACCCTCTCGTACAGGGAATCCGGGTCGCTCACGAGAGGTTCAAACGGTTCCCGTGTTCGCGCCCGCACATAGTCTAGAGTCTTCTCGTCGGGATTAAAAATGGCCGTCCATGCACCGGCAAAAATCGCAAAAGAACAGAGAGAGAAGCGCTCGTCCATACTCGCCGATTCAACAACCGGCCCGGCCCATTCGATCACCGCACCTCCCGCCCCTGCGGGTCCTATACGGCCGAGGATAAATTCGAAAATGTCACGCGCACAGGTTCCCTTCGCCAATTTCCCGGTGACAACTATCTTGACCGAACGTGGAACGCGAACCCACGTCTTCCCCGTCATGAAATAGGCGCCCCGTCCATAGGAAAGGGTTGTCGCAAAAGCACCCAGCGCCCCATTGCAGCTCGAATGGCCGTTGACCGCCTGGAAGTAGACCTCGCCGGGCAAAGCCCAAGCCCGCTCGGCCGAAAACATGTTCTCAATGCCGCCTCTGCCAAGGATATAGATATTTTCTCCCGGAACACCGACAGCTTTGGCCCATTCCCTGGTAACGCGCCGTGATCTCGCTGCGTTGTGTGAGGCGGTAGCCCCCAGGTGACCGTCCACGATCCGAATGAGGTTAGGATTGAAAACGCCAACTCCCCACTCGACGCAAAGCTCCAAGCCACCGCGTAAGTTGCCAAAATTCCCCATCGGCGTCGGGCACCGGCTGGTCACTTCGAGATACTCTCCCGGTGAAACCTCTTTGCGGCCCGCAGCCTTAGCCAGAATCTTCTCGGTTATCGTTTTGCCCATGGGACGCTTAAAACACTGAAGACTAAACGAGGGACGACCGACTAATGGCGGGATACTGGCTCATGCCGCCCGCAGGTGTCAAGAAGAAAAGGACTTTACGGCAAAAAGCATTATGCCTGACAGAAGCGCAGGTTCAATGTGGCAAATGCCGAGCCCGGTTAACTCTTGGTCACAACGGAACGCCTACAGAGAACCAAAAACACCTCGCGACCTAGCAGAAGATGCACCTGGCAGGAGCGAAGTGAAACTGCGCATTTCAAACGCAGGGCGTCAGTCAAACGTTGACAGAAGCAATCGATGAGATCCGTGCAAAAAACCTCGCGCCGCGCATGAAACCAAGCGCGGCGGGGCGCATCTCGATCACCCGCCGGCGCGCTTCCTGAACGCAAAGTTTTCTAGTTGTACTTCTTCAACACATGCCGGGCGATGACCATGCGCATGACTTCGGAGGCGCCCTCGGTGATCATGCGGCTGCGTTGGTCGACAAACCATTTCGCCAGCGGCAGATCCAGAGTCAAGCCGATGCCGCCGTGGATTTGGAGCACCCGATCCACCACCCGGAAGGACATCTCGTCGGCAAAAAGCTTCGCCATATAGGCTTCGTTGCGGATGTCTTCCTTCTGATCGTTTTTCCACGCGGCCTGATAAACCATCAGCCGGGCTGCGTGCAGTTCAACAAACGAGTCCGCCAACTTGAACGTGATCCCTTGCCGCTCGGACAACGGCTTTCCGAAAGTGATGCGCTGCTTCGCATAGCTGGAGCCCATTTCAATGCAGCGCTCCGCCACACCCAGGGCGCGGGCGCCATGTTTCAGCCGACCGATTCCCAGCCACCTCTGCGCCAGCTTGAAGCCCTCCCCCTCCTTCCCCACCAGATTTTCCGCAGGCACCTTGAGATCGTCGAACGCGATTTCCCATGGCTCCTCGCCCATGATGGTCTTGTACTTCGTCACCAGCGTGATTCCCGGCGACTTCATGTCGACCATGAAACAAGAGATTCCCCCATGCGCCCCCTTTGCGGGATCGGTGACAGCCATGAGCTGGCCAAAATCGGAGTGGCCGGCGCCCGTGATGAATCGTTTGCTGCCGTTGACGATGTAATAATCTCCCTCGCGCACCGCGCGGGTTTTCATCGATGCCGGATCGGAGCCGGCATCGGGCTCCGTTTGCATGAAACATAGCTTCTTCTCGTCCCTAAGGATCGGCTCGAAGAAACGCTTTTTCTGGTTCTCGTTGAGCGCGTATAAGATGGGGCGGATCTCGGGTCCGAAAATCCCCTGTCCGCGCGATGG
>JBFJNS010000153.1:0-6804 GCA_041618055.1 Binatia bacterium | reverse complement strand
GGACATGCTCAAGGCGTTCGCCATCGAGTATGTCGCCTTGAATCCGGGCTCCTCTTATCGCGGCCTGCACGATTCGTTGATTAATTACGGCGGCAATTTCATGCCCGAGGCGATTCTCTGCCCCCACGAAGAAATCGCCGTTGGTGTGGCCCACGGCTACGCGAGGGCGAAAGGAAAACCGATGGCCGCCGCGGTCCACAACGTTGTCGGACTGCAGCACTCGTGCATGGCCATATACAACGCGTGGTGCGACCGTCTGCCGGTGATTGTTTTGGGTGGAACCGGTCCCACGGACACGGCGCATCGCCGGCCGCGGATCGACTGGGTTCACACCGCAGTCGTGCAGGGAAATCTCGTTCGCAATTTCGTCAAGTGGGACGATCAACCGGCCAGCGTCGAGGCCGTTCCTGAATCTTTTATCCGCGCCTATCGGCTGGCCACGACGGACCCGATGGGACCCGTTTACCTCTGTTACGATGCCGACGTTCAGGAGCGAAAACTTACCGCCGCCCCCGTTGCCCCAAGTCTCGATCGCTACCCGCCGCCGCTTCCCATGCAGGCGCCAGAAGAAGGCTTTGAAAATGCGCTGCGCCTGCTCGTTGAAGCCAAACGGCCTGTGATCATAGCGGATTGGGTGGGGAGAAACGAAACCGGGTTCAACAGTCTGAGGGAGATCGCGGAGCTTCTTGCCATGCCTGTATTCGATCAAAACGGCCGGTTTAACTTTCCCTGCCGGCATCCGCTTAATTTGACCGGCATGGAAAGGCAAGCCTTGCCCCAGGCCGATCTCGTTTTGGCGCTCGACGTTCCGGATCTGGAAGGCTCTGTGTCCAGGCGGGTTCAGGAACAGGGAAAACGCGGGATCGTCAACTTGCTGCCGTCTCAGGCAAAGATTATCAACGTAGCCCTCGATGATCTTCTCGTGCGCGCCTGGTCCCACGAGTTCAACCGAGTGCGCCAGAGCGACCTTTCCATCCTGGCCGATACCTCGGTGTTCCTGCCCGAGCTTGTCCGCCGCCTGCGCGCAGAAAAAAGCACGCTCGCCAGGATCGGGCCGGACATCGAGCAAAGAAGGGCGGACTGGGCAAAAATCCATGAAGAGGCAGACCGAGCGCGGGACGCCAAGACCAAGGCGGATTGGGACAACAAGCCGATTGCCTTGAGCCGCCTGTTTACCGAACTCAACGCGGTGCTCAAAAGCGAGGACTGGGTTTATACCAACAGCACTCGCTACGGCACGGAAAACTCATACCTGGAGGCAGACAAATTCAATCAGATCCTGGGCAAGTTCAAAGGCGGCGGGTTGGGTTACGGCCTGCCGGCTTCGTTGGGCGCGACCTTGGCGCTAAAGAATACGGGTAAAATCTGTGTCGACTTCCAGCCCGACGGAGATCTACTTTTCACCTTGAGCGGGCTTTGGACGGCGTCACATTACAGCCTCCCCTTGTTGATCGTCGTCTTCAGCAACCGCTCCTATTACAACGACGAAGAGCATCAGGAGCGCATGGCGCAACTCAGGGGAAGACCCGTGGAAAACAAAATCTACGGTATCCGCATTGAAGAACCCGCGGTGGATTTTGCCACCACGGCGCGATCCTTCGGCGTCTGGAGCACGGGGCCCGTGACGGAGCCCGGAGAGCTGTCCAAAGTGCTGCGCGAGGCGCTCCGAGTGGTCAAGGATGGACGCCCGGCATTGGTCGACGTCGTGTGCGAGATGCGCCCCTGAAAGATTCATGCTATGGAATCAAAGGGAAGCCGACCATCGATTTTGATACGATAAAAACGGGCTCAGCCCATTGGCTTGACCCCTAGTTTCAAAGAGCAGAGGTCTTATGCGAGCCATTGATGTTCATGTTCATCCGTCGACCCGGGGTCTGGACGGCGATGCCTATCATTATTTCAAGCGCGACCTAAACGCCTTGCCCACAACCGACGAAGATTTCGCCTCCCTCTACGCCGGGCAAGACGTGAAAGCATTAGTCATCGGCTGGCACCCTTCAACTGTGACGGATGGAATGCGCAACACAAACGAATACGTGCTTGGTTTAGTGGAGAAGCATCCGCAGGCCTTCGCAGGCGTTCTTGCTTCGCTGGATATGGGCGAAGTCAACGCGCAGCAGCGGAACGCCGTGGCCAAAAAACTGGCCGACAACCCCCTGGTGAAAGGCTTTAAGTTTCATCCACCCGACCAAGGGTTCTATCCCGCTGATCGAAAACATTACGAGCTGTGGGAGCTGCTGGCGGCTTCGGGCAAACCCGTCATGTTTCATACCGGGTTTACCGTCCTGGGTGCGGACAGCGACGGAGGTAAAGGCATTGCGCTGGACCATGGGCGCCCCATTCATCTCGATACACTGGCCAGTGATTTTCCGCGCATGAAAATCGTTGCAGCCCATCCCGGCTGGCCATGGGTGGAAGAGCTCCTTGGCGTCCTTACTCACAAGAAAAATATCTTTGTCGACACTTCCGGCTATCTGGCCGAACAGTTGCCGGACCTTTTCCAAAGAGCGATTCGCGGCCGGCTCCAGGACAGGGCGCTCTTCGGCACCGACTTTCCGTATGTCGATCTCGAAAAAGCACTCGTGAGCATTGACAAGCTCGGTTTCAAGGATAACGTCAAAGAAAAAATCCTGCGCGCCAATGCTCAGGCCGTCTTCCACTTGGAGTAACGAGGATATCCTTCAATGAAACGCTGCACTCGCCTCCTGCTGATCGCATCGGTATTTGTCTTTTTCCCGGGGCAATTCGAAGATTGTGCGGAGTCCACGGAGCTTCATGAATGAACTGGAGACGAGCGGGTTTATCAAGTCCGTGTGGCCCTAAGCCCGGCGCAAAGAACCTTGGACCGGCAAGGAACCATACAAGAAGCAGGTAGGATGGGGTTTGTATCCAGGAAAGAAAGCCGCTAGGTAAGTTCAGGAGGAGGTACCGCATGAAAAAGTTCTCTCTATTTTGTCTTATTTTTGTAACTCTGACAGTTCCTCTTCGGACTCCCGAGGTCACCGGTGCAAGTTTGACCGCGATCCGGGTTGGCTACCCGTCGCCCAGCGCCAGTTTCTTTCCCCTCTTCGCCACGAGGGAAGCCGGGTTGCTGCAAAAATACGGCTTTGACCCCGAGATGATTTATGTCCAGGGCGTGCAGATGATCCAGGTCCATGTCGCGGGGCAATTGGATTTCTCCAGCATATCTTCGGTGGTTTATCTCCAGGCCGCCGTTGAGGGGGCGGACCTCATACAGATTGCCAGCTCGATCGATAATCAACTGATGAAGATCATGGTGGACCCGAGCATATCCAAGCCTTCGGACCTTAAAGGGAAAACCATCGGCGTGACCCGTCTCGGATCCCTTACGGATCTCCTGCTGCGTCCGGCGCTGAAAAACTGGGGACTGGATCCGCAAAAGGACGTGACGATCGTTCAGATCGGCAGGATGCCCGACATCGCGACGGCCGTGTCACAAAAGAGGGTGGCTGGCGGCGTCATCTCCTTCCCAACCTCTGTGCACGCGGAAAAGTTGGGCCTCAAGACATTGCTGGATTTCGCCGACTCGGGTTATGACATTCCGGCCACGACGGTGGTGGTGAGCCGTCGATATAGCCAGGATAACCGAGACAGAGTCCTTAGATTCCTCAAGGCCTACATCGAAGGCACAAACCGTCTCTTTGCCGATCGGGAACTGGGCATCAGGGCGCTGAGGAAATATGGCGGCATCAGCGACCGGGAGCTTCTCGCCCACACCTACGACCTTTTTACTTCACGCTACATAAAGAAAATACCCAAGGTGAACGCGAAAGGAATTGTGAACTCGCTCGAGTTGATTGCCGAGAGCAATCCCAGGGCGAAGGGGCGCAAGGCGGAGGAGTTCATGGACGCAAGCTTCATGGAAGAACTCGAAAAAACGGGCTTCCTTAAATAGGTTCGATCAAGGCTTGAATGGTTCGCTGGCAAGAGGAGGTCTCGCAATTGAAAGTTGAGCGGTTGAAAAAACACTTTTCGGCATTCGGGTTGGCTGTGCTGGTGCTCGTTTGCGCCGGGGTTTCCCGTGTTGCGGCCCAACCGGCTCTGGAGAAAATGAACGTGGGCTACAGCGCCCAGGCGGGCGCGTTCGCGCCGATTTGGATCACCAAAGAGGCAGGGCTTTTTAGAAAACATGGGCTCGATGTCAACCTCGTCTTCATACCCGGCGGGCCAACAGCGGCGGCCGCGATGCTGGCCGGCGAGGTCCAAGCGGTAGCCATGGCCGGTCCGGCCATCGTCAGCAGCAATCTCGCGGGTTCGGATCTGGTCATGATCGCCGGCATCGTTAACACGTTCGCGTTTCAGGTTGTGACCGTCAAGGAGATCACCTCTCCCGCCCAACTGAAAGGCAAGCGGGTCGGGGTCAACCGTTTCGGCGCCGCTCCGGATATCGCGGCCCGTTTTGCGTTGAAGCATATGGAAATCGATCCCGGCGAGGTAACGATACTCCAGCTGGGCGAGCAATCCACTCGCCTCGCGGCGATGAAGGCTGGCCAGCTTGAGGCTGCTATCCTCCTTCCGCCCGTCACGACGATGGCGCAGAAGGACGGCATGAATGTCCTGTTGGACATGTCGGATCTGGGGGCGGAGTACCAGATTACGGGGCTGGCGAGCAGCCAGAGCTTTATTACGCAGAAGAGGCCATCCGCGCTGAGGCTCGTGCGGGCGTTTGTGGAAGGGATCCACTTTTACAAGACGCACAAGAAAGAGAGCATGAATATCATTGCCAGGTACATGCGCACCAGTGACATGGAAGCCGTCGGCGCGACCTACGATTATTTCGCCAACAAGATCGTCCCCAAGAAGCCATACCCAACCCTCAAGGGTGTCAAAGCCCTCCTGGAGCTGGCCGCAAAAGACCGGCCCGAAGCGGCGCGCGCTGCTCCGGAGCGTTTCGTGAACGTCTCGCTCTTGAAGGAGCTTGACGACAGCGGCTTCATCGACGGACTCTATAAATGACCGGTCGTACTAATATAGTGCAGTCTTGGCGCGGGAGTTGCCGATCCACGGCAGAAAAAGTGACCCGCTGATACCTTTTGGCGTGGTCGGCTAAATCTCAGGAATAAATAATCATTGACTGCCTGTGCCGGGATCGATCGAAGCAGAGATCGAGAACTCGCACAAAGCCCGCCCTCTGGCATAACGATGTGCTTGCTGCAGAACGAAGCGGAGGCATTTCAGATTTCACTGGCCATCAAAGCTTCCACTTTGCTTTGAGCTGTTGCTTGTACTCTTGACTGAGCGCATTCACGGGAGGAAACTGATCCAGCCATTGATAAGGACGGCAGGCATCGATGAGAACGCGGTCCATGGTGTTTCCGTGCGGTCCACGAGCAGATGGGTGAACGGCGGGCTCGACCGGCGTCGTTAAAACTCCTTTCACAATATCCACGCCTTCACGGACGTTACAGCGGGTAGCCATCGCCCAGATCACCTCCTGCGGATCGGTGATATCGATATCATCATCCAAAACCACCACGAACTTGCCGCCGGTGACACCGGCCTTTGCGCCGCAAGCCACCAGAGCCGTCTGCTTTGCGTGTCCGGCGTAGCGTTGCCGAATGGCAATGACGCTAAAGGGGCCCACAGGCCCGTAGACGAACCCCCAAACACCCTTAACCTCGGGAACCCCGGCCTTTTCGAGTTGGTCCCAAAGGGTCGCAGCAGCCATCGGAATAGAGAGGTATTGGTTTGGGGGCTTTAAGGGCGGAACACCAACCAGAATTGGATTGTTTCTGTAGTAGACTCTTGCCACCTCCATGACGGCTACTTCTCCGACTGTGGTGTTCGTGTAGTAGCCCGGCCATTCTCCGAATGGTCCTTCCTTGGGAAGCTTATCCGGCCCATAAGGAGGAATCTCCCCTTCAAGGACGATTTCTGCCGTAGCTGGAATCGGAAGACCGGTTAGCGGACCGGGCACAACCTGAATCGGCGCACCGCGAAGCCAGCCGGCAAATTCGAATTCGGAAGCATCCAGAGACAATGGCGAGGTCGAAGCCATAAAAAGCCAGGGATCTTGACCCAGGGAAATGACAACGGGGCAGGGCTTGCCCGCCTGGTGGTACTTGTCTTGAGCCAGGCGGCCGTGTTTCCCTTTGTCCATCTTGACCGAGACCCTGCTTTTGCCCTGAATCATGCAGCGGTATGTGCCCACGTTGATGTGGCCTGAATCTGGGTCCTTGGTCACCACGCAACAGCCCGTGCCGAGGTAACGGCCACCGTCCAATTCATGCCAGATGGGGGCAGGGAACCGCTCCAAATCAATTCCTCCGTCACCCATCGTGTTTTCAAAAACCGGCCCGCCTTCCACACGTGTTACTGGCACGGGCTCAAAGGTTTTCAGTTTTGAACGCCACGCCTTGAGAAGCTCAAGTCTCCGCAATTCCGTGTCTAAACCAAGCGCCAAAGCCAATCGTCTGTCGGTGCGAAAAATATTACTGAAGACGCGATATCCTGGCGGATATTCCTTGATCCGATCAAACACCAGCGCCGGTCCCTGCTTTTCCGAAAACAATTCGGTCAAGCCGCCGATTTCTAAGTTCCAGTCTGCCTCTTCGATCGTCTTTATTTCTCCCATCGACTGCAAGACGTCGATGAAGCTTCTCAGGTCTTGAATTCCTTCCATTAAGCACCCCCTCTTGCTTTCGATTGCGGAGGCAAGCTGAATTGCGACTTTGTCAGCCCTTAGTTTTTAGCGCTCGGATACTGGCGCTTCATGTCCTCAAAAAAACCGCCTTTTTTCAGCTCGGTCATAAATTTTATCTCGACAAAGCGCTGCGGATCCGC
>JBFJNS010000152.1:0-6825 GCA_041618055.1 Binatia bacterium | reverse complement strand
TTACCCTGGAGGAAGCGATGGACTGCTTGAACGGGCAGGTTGATTTATGCCTCGACATCAAGCAGTTCCCAGGCGCGCCCCAGGGAATCGAGCTCAAACTGCTATTTATCCTGAGTCACTACGATTATCTGGAGCGCACAATTTTCTCCTCCTTCGACTATGGCTGCCTGCGTCGATTGAGGGAACTGGCGCCGGAAATCCGTCTCGGGCCGATCTACGGATCGAGGGCCGCAGAGGATCCGTTAAAGGTAGCGGAACAGGTGCAAGCCCACTCAGTGCATGTGCGAAAAGAGCTTGCCACGCGGGTGTTTTTGGATCAGGCCTGGAACTCCGGACTCGATGTCTTTGTTTGGACAGTCAACGAAGTTCGCGACATGCAAAAATTCGCGTCACTGGGTGTGCAGGGGATGATCTCCGATTTTCCCGAGAAATTTTGGAAGCTTCAGGGAAAGAATCGCTGAGCCTGCTCTAAGGCCCGACGACCGCCAAGGTGTAACGGTCCAGGGTAAAATATTTCAGGGCGAAAGAGCGGACGCTCGCCGCCGTCACCCGCTCGATGCCGTCGCGAAATCGCTTTTGCGGGTCGGAGCCCAAGTCGAAGAGATAGTTAAGCGCCAGGTCGGCCGCTTTGGCGCGGTTAGTTTGCCGGCCGATCTCGAAGTTCCCTAACAGGTAATTTTTGGCCCGACTCAGTTCATCCTCAGAGACTTCCGCGTGCTGTAGTTTGCCGAGCTCGAGAAGAAAGCCCTGTTTGATTTCCTCAACTTTTTGGGGGTCGGTGGCGGCATAGACGGCGAACGCACCCTGCCAGGGATCGTCGAGCGCAAAGGCCCCTGCGGCGTACGCCAGTCCTTTCTCGTCTCGCAAGACCTTAAATAAACGCCCGCCCATATCTGAGAGGATCGCTTCCGTAACTTTCATGGGAAAGTAGTCCTCTTCCCTTTTCGTCGGGCCCAGAAAACCAAGGACAACATGCGCTTGGTGCGTCTTTGCGTTTTGTTTTTGGGCTCGTGTCTCCTCCGTTGGAAATGCTCGCTGCGGAGCCACGGCTTTGGAGCCGTGAGGCTGGAACGATGACAAACGCTCCCTGATATGCGTAAGCAGCTTTTCGCCGTTAACGCGGCCGACGATGGCCACGACGGTCCGGTCGGGGGAAAACAGCCGTTGGTAGCGATCCACCAATTCTTGGCGGGAAATGCTAGCGACGACATCTCGCTGACCCAAGGCTGGCAATTGGTAAGGATGGGCGCTAAAAAGCGTCTGATAAAATAAGCGCATGACTTTGCTTCTCACGCGTTCTCCATCGTTTGCTATGCGGCGCAAGATGTCCTGCCTCGTTCGTTCCAAGCTGTCTTCTGAAAATCGGGCGCGGAATAAAGCACCGAGAAATAGATCCAGTCCGCGAATCAGCTCCCGCTCGGGAAATGTTGCGAAAAAATTAACGGCACTGAATCCCGTCGATCCGTTCATCGTCCCGGCTAGCTCTTCGATCTCATGAACAAACCCTGGGCTCGATCGTTGTGAACTGCCCTGGGCGAGCCATGTGATGATAAAATTATGGATGCCGTTGTTACGCTCATTCTCGTCAACGAGGCCGCCCTTGGAGGCGGCGTGGAGGGCGACCAACGGCAGCTTGGAGTCTTCCTGAATCACGATGCGCAGGCCGTTTTCCAGAGTAGCGCTAACCACTTGATCCTGCCCGCGACGGGCGAAAGTGTCGAGGCTCTTTTCAATTTCATGACCCATTGCTTGAATCCGGGAGGTGTCGAGACTCGTGCCTGTTCGCTCAGGTAGAACGAGAGCGACGGACAATTGGTTGCTTTTCAGAAATGCCTGCGCAGTCTCCTTCAGAGAATCGGGGGTGACCGCTCGAATTGTGTTCAGGTAAGTCTCCTCGTAATTAGGCGTCCCGTGACGACGTTGAAAGCGACCCAACTGCCGTGCATGCCTTTGCACTGTCTCTTTTGACTCGACGAAAAATCGCATGAAATTGGCCACCGTGCGGTTAAGCTCTGGGGGTTCGATGCTTTGTTCGCGCAGGCGATAGACTTCGCGCAAGATGGCTTTCAGGGCATCATCGGTTGTCCGAGGCTCTGTTTCGGCGCGCACGATGAAAACCCCAGGTCCTCTGCGCGGAGAAGAGGACGCCGAGACCGCATTGACCAGTCGCTGCTCATATTTGACGGTCCGCGCGAGGCGGGAGCTCTCCCCGCCCCCAAGAATGTAGGCCAACAGATCGAGGCGTGGAATTTGCGGCTCCACCGCTGGCGGAATGGGAAAACCTATCAAAAGGCGTGCCTGTATGGCTGACGTTCGGGTGATTTCGATGCGCGGCTCCGACTGCACCTTGAGGTCGGGACGATGGCGCGGTGGTATGGGGGCTTGGCGGAGTGGGGAAAACAAACGTTCAATCTCCCCCCGGGGCAACCCGGCTGCAAAGTTTCCAACGACAATAAGGGTCATGTTGTTGGCTACGTACCAAAGATTATAAAAGCGAGTCACGTTCCGCCAGCTGATCTGTTTCAAGGATTCAGGCGTGCCGAGCACCGGGCGACCGTAGGGGTGATTGCCGTAAACCAGATTGAAAAGCGACGTTGTCGCTCGGGATGCAGGATCGTCTTGTGCTTGCTTCCACTCTTGAAGCACAACTTGGATTTCTTTTGGGAGCTGAGCCTGATCGGGTTTGGGCAAATGAATCATCTGCGCCAGCAATTTGAGACCTTGGGTGATTTGCTGCGCCGGTAACACGACATGGAAAACCGTCTGGTCCCGCGAAGTGAATGCGTTCATCCGCGCACCCAAGCCTTCAATCTCCCCCGCAAGCTTTGTTCCCGATGCTCCGGCCGATCCGCGAAAAAGAATATGCTCCACCACATGAGCTAAGCCGGCTTCGGCCGGCTCCTCGTCGGCGGAGCCTGCCCCCACCGCGAGCTCCACGGCGGCGAGGTTCCCGTAAGGTTCGTCTTTTAGGATGACCTTCACGCCGTTGGAAAGCGTGAAGGATTCGGCCGGGCGGCCGTAGGCGAAGAGGGGCGTGAGGCGAACGGAATAGACGATCGAAAGAACAAGGACAAGAACAGGCATCAGGCGGAGAGTTCTGAGCATCGCCGAAGGGAATAAGGAGTTGTTTGATTGGGGGATGCTACCCAGTGCCGAGTGCGCCGTCAAGTAAAAAAGCGAACAAGGTCAGTCGGGAAAGGAGTTCAGAGGAGTGTCTTGCTTTGCACTTCACCCGATTTGGCGTTTAGATTATGATTCGTATCGCCACTCCGAGAGGTTCATCTTGAGTGACACCTTGACAACTCAGGCGCGGGGGCCGCGCTGTTGTCAAGGGCTCGCGCAATGTAAGCGAAGACACGGATTTTTATGGTGAATTGCTTGACTTGACACGCAATTCAGATAGAATCTCGTGTCACTAAAGTGGCTCGCGGAAATTGGGGGTGATTTAATCCATGACAGGCGTTCGAGTTCGAGAGAACGAGTCCATCGAGAGCGCTATTCGGCGTTTCAAGAAGTTATGCGAGAAAGCGGGCATCTTGGCCGAATTGCGCAAGCGTGAACATTACGAAAAGCCCAGCGTCAAAAGAAAGAAGAAGGCCATTGCCGCGAAAAAACGGGCAATGAGGCGGGTTCGCCATTCCTTCTAGAAACCGAGTGAGCGATTGACTCGACAGACGGAGGTTTCAGGGACACATCAACGATGGCGCTCAAGGCCGAAATTCAAAACGCAGTCAAATCGGCCATGAAAACTGGTGATCGGGTAACCCTCGATACACTCAGGTTAGTATTGTCAGCTCTGCATAACCAGGAGATCGAAGTTCGCCGAGGGTTGACCGATGAGGAAATCCAAAAGACGGTTGCTACACTTTGTAAGCAGAGAACAGAATCTATTGATCTTTTCCGCAAAGGCGGACGCCTTGACCTGGTGCAAAAGGAAGAGGCAGAATTAAGAATTTTGCAGCGCTTGTTGCCCGAGCCGTTGACCGAGGACGAGGTTAGAGCCTTGATTCGGGCGACCATTGATGAGCTTGGTGCCAAAGGGATTCAGGACCTAGGCAAGTTGATGAAACGAATCATGCCGAAAGTGACAGGGCGGAGCGACGGCAAGCGGGTAAACCAGCTGGCGAAGGAAATGTTGGGTGGCTAGAGTTATTCTTTCCCTAGACTTATTAACGGGGTTCCACGCTATTCGTTGCGCTTGGTCGCAGTCGAATTTGGTTTAAATTAACTTAGTGTGTATCCGTCTAGAAATTGGGCCCAAATGATGTAAGCGGGAATGAAGGGCTGTTCCCCGGTCATAATACCGACGGACCGCGTGCGCATTGAAGTCAGCAGAACGGCGCACTGCATCGCTGGAATTGAGGTTGAGAGCGGTCTCAACATGGGTGGTCCTGTCCGGTGAACATCGTTGATGCAATTCTTCTCGCTGTCCTCTTCCTTTTTGGCCTTCGCGGCTATTTCAAAGGGCTTTTTAGAGAGACTTTTTCGCTCGGGGGCCTCGCTATCGGCTTCATCGCAGCGGTTCGGTATAATGATAGTGTTGCCGCTGTAGTGCAAAGTCACTGGCAGGCTTCGCCATTTATACTTAAGGGCGTATCATTTGTCGGCGTGTTTTTTGTTGTCTATTTTCTCTTTAATTTGGTTGGCTGGCTCCTGCATCGTTCCGAAAAGGTTCTTTTCCTGCAGACTTTCAATCGCACGGGCGGTGTCGCAATGGGGATCGGCAAAGGTGCGGCACTGATTGCGCTGGCTCTTTTCTTCGCGGGGTCGGCGAGGTGGGTGCCGCAATCGGCCAAAGATAAGATTGAGGCTTCGGTGCTTGTACCGCCATTGTCTCAGCTCGGCGAAGGGATGGTTCGGATCGGTAAAGAGAAAATACTCACAAGAGGGCCGAACTCCACTTGAGAGGCAGGCAGGGTTTCCTTGCGTGGATTGATGCACTGCAATGATTAGCCAGGAGAAGATCATCGAGGTACGCGATCGGGCGTCCATCGTCGACGTGGTCGCGGACTACGTCACGCTCAAGAAGGCGGGGCGAAATTACATGGGCCTGTGTCCGTTCCATGCTGAAAAAACTCCATCGTTTACAGTTAGCGAGGAAAAGGGGATTTTTCATTGCTTCGGGTGTGGTGCGGGCGGGAGCGTATTTCATTTTTTGATGCAATACGATCATCTTTCGTTTCCGGAAGCGGTAGAACGCGTCGCCAAACGCTATGGCGTGACCGTGGAGAACGTCACTCGGGCGAGCAAAATGGGTGCGGAAGACTCAAGGGATTCCTATTATCGTATCAATGAGTGCGCCGCGGCTCACTACCACAGTATCCTGTTTCGCGACGCTGTCGGCAAGAATGCGCGCGCATATTTGAAATCACGCGGCGTAGACGAAGCGACGGCGCGTCGGTTTGTCCTTGGTTACGCGCCGCAACGGGGTTCCGACTTACCGAGCCTTCTCAGGAGAGAAAACCTGTCAATCCAAGATGCACTGCGCTTGCGTCTGATCGGCCAGCGAGGCGGGCAGCAATTCTACGAGACGTTTTTCGCCCGTTTGATGTTTCCGATTATGAACGCGGGTGGTAAAATAATAGGTTTTGGTGGTCGGGTTCTCGACCGCGGACTGCCCAAGTATTTGAATTCAGCGGATACGCCTCTTTTCAAGAAAGGAGCGACCCTCTACGGCCTTTATCAGGCGAAGGAAGGGATTCGAAAAGCGGATCGCGTCGTGATCGTCGAAGGCTACCTCGACGTGATCG
Organism: Binatia bacterium; assembly: GCA_041618055.1. Lineage (GTDB taxonomy): Bacteria > Desulfobacterota > Binatia > UBA9968 > UBA9968 > JBFJNS01. Next base: position 1,075 of record JBFJNS010000152.1, on the reverse strand, counting down.
CGCTCCATCAATACGGCATCAATTGTGCGGTGGCGACATTGGGAACCTCCCTCACCGTGAACCAACTCCGAACTCTGGCTCGCTATACGAAAAACATCATCGCCCTGTTTGACGGCGACGAGGCGGGAAGGAAGGCCGCGGCGCGCAGTTTTGAATTATTTATCGAGGCAGGCTTACTCGGTCGGGCTGCGTTTTTGCCGACGGGCGAAGATCCCGACACCTTCGTCCGCGCAGGCGGCATCGCTGCCGTAGAGGCATTGCTCGATGGGGCTGTGCCGTTGGCGGATTACTATTTTTCCTGGTTAGAGCTACGCTATGGTAAGAGCCTTGAGGGCAGGAGCCAAATCGCGGCGGAAATCAGCCGCGTGCTGCACAAGATGCAAAATCCGGTAGAGGTCGATTTGTTGGTGAGCCGTGCCGTGGACACATTGGGGATTCGTGAAGAGGTCCTGCGCCGTCCTCTTCGGGCTTCTGGTTCCAATCCGTCCTCGGAAGCGGTTCGCGACGGCGGCCTGTCGCTAAGCCAGCCGGCGAGCCGTGATGACGTCGCCGAGCGTTCCCTGATTAGCCTCATGTTACGCTTCCCCTCGATCCCAGGTTATGTGTTGAAGGCAGGCGATGTGCGGGAATGGGTCGGCCCGGGCTGGCGCGAGGTGTTTGACCTGGTCCTTGCCGAGTGGCAAAAACAAGGGAAGGTCGACGTGCTCCGAGTCACGCAAAAAGCGGGTGCGGTTAAGGCTGGGGAGATCGCGGCCCTGGCGTTGGAAGGGGAGCGGTTCAGCGAATCGGAATCTGAAAAGACGGCGGAAGACTGCCTTTCTCATCTGCGGCGAAAGTACTTGAGGGGCGTGGAAAGAAATCTCCGACTGGCGATCCGTGCCGCCGAAGAACAAAAAGACGAGAAAGCGAAAAGAGAGAGGATACTAGAATGGCAAGACGTCGTACGAAAGGCACGCCAGCTAGAGCGTCGAAGACTCGAGCCCAAGACAACGATCCGATAGAAAGCCAAAAGTCGGGTTCTGATCGCTCGGACGCGCCGGTCGAGAGAAAGAACCTGAAAGAGGTCAAGAAGCTC
>JBFJNS010000151.1:0-6894 GCA_041618055.1 Binatia bacterium | reverse complement strand
CCACCGTGAATTACTTTATTAGGCCATAGCGAAACGCGAAAACTTTTTCACAGGCGAACTCGCTCCTTATCAACCCCCAAAAAGTCAGGGAGGCAGCCGTGAGGGTTCTTAAAGGGGGAACAGAGGGTAGTAATGAATTACCAAATCTCTTGGAGTCTCCGCGCGCGCTTGATCGTGCTGGCGCTGGTATCGGTGCTTCCCTTCCTTGGGCTCATTTACTACTCGGCACACCAACAACGAGAGGCTACCTCGGGGGAAGCGAAACAAAACGCGCTGCAAATCGCGCGCTTGGTAGCCGCTAATCAACAACAAATAATCGAAGGCGCTCGCCAGTTGTTGACGACGTTAGCGCAATTTCCCTTGGTTCAGGACGGAGATTCCGCGTCATGCGGGGCATTTCTTCAGCAACTCCATACTCATTACGCTCGCTACACGAATATTGGGGTGAGCAACGCAGGCGGAGATGTCATCTGCAGCGCCGTTCCCCTAAGCACCCCGGTCAACAACGGCGACCGCTCGTATTTTCGTCGCGCCGTGGCAAGTGCTAATTTCGCTGTCGGTGATTACCAAGTCGGTCGTATCTCGGGAAAGGCGACGATAAATTTCGCTTTTCCCATATTTCGCTCGACCGGCGAATTGCATCGAGTGGCCTACGCGGGCCTAGACCTGGAATGGCTTGCCCGCCTTGCGGGAGAGACTTCACTGCCACCGGGGAGCAGTGTCGCCGTGGTTCAACAGGACGGGACTATCGTTTTCGACTATCCGGAAACTGAAAAGCCGTTCGGTACGAAAATCCCAGAGGTGCTGCGTAGTGTTATTCTTAATCATCGGGGAGAAAGCACCACCGAGGGGCCCGGTCTCGACAATCTACCACGGCTGTATGGCATGGCACCTGTCGGACAGTTCTCAAAAGCTATCGTCCTTGTGGGCGTTCCTACGGGTCGCGCCGTAGCGCCTGCTGATCGGATTTTTACTAAAAGCGTTACGTGGTTGATTCTGGTCGCCCTTTTGGCACTTGCCGCAGCGTGGTGGGGCGGCCACTGGCTGATACTTCGCTGGGTTGAAAGATTGATTCTCGCGACGCGCCGGGTTGCCAGTGGCGATCTGAGCGCGCGGGTCGGAATGTCTGAATCCAGGAATGAACTCAGCCAATTGGCAGTTGCGTTTGATCAAATGGCAGGTGCTCTGGAGAAGCGGGTTGCCGAGGCCAGGCAAACGGAGGAACAGATCCATCGCCAATTTCAGCGCATCGAGATCCTCCGCGAGATCACTTCGGCGGTAAATTCCACATTGGATCTGCGCGGCGTTTTGGACGTCCTAATGGAAAAAATCGCAGTTCTTTTGCCCTATTCGGCGGTCAGGATGTGGTTGAGCAACCCTGAAAACGGCCAACTGGAACGCGCGACCAGCTGGAATATCGATGACAAAGAATGGAAAGGTAGAAAAAGCAATGGCACGCCGCGACTGATACTATCAGCGATCGAGACAAAACAACCAGTCGTGGTCACCGATCTGTATTCAGATCCCCGAACCATCGATGCGGCGTACTTTCAAAAACAAGGTGTGGTTTCTTATCTCGGCGTGCCGCTGTTGGTCAAAGAGCGGGTCCTGGGAGTTCTGGTTTTTCTCAGCAGAAAAAAGCGTGAATTCGCGGACGAAGACATCGAGTTTCTGTCGATGCTCGCGGGACAGGCGGCGATGGCTATTCACAACGCCCAGATCTATGCACGAGTGCAAAAGCAGGCTGAAGAGTTGGGGGAGGCGAATCATCGATTGCAGGAGCAAATGCGAAAGCGCGAGCAAGTCGAAGCCGAAACCCGGGCATTGGCTCTCAAACAGCAAGCTTTGGCAAACCTCGGCAGCAATGAATTCGCTGGCATTAGCCTTCCCGCCCTGATGGACGACGCCGTGCAGAAGGTCGCGAATACTCTTGGCGTCAAGTACTGCAATGTGTTGGAGTTGCTACCTAGCGGAAGCGAATTCTTATTGAGGGCGGGTATTGGATGGAATAACCTGCTGGTCGGCAACGCGATCGTCGGTGCCGGTCTTGACAATCAAGCCGGGTTTACACTGGCCGCCAAGGTGCCGGTTGTAGTTGATGATTTACGAATGGAAAAACGTTTCACCGGCCCTCAAATTCTTATTGATCATGGGGTGGTGAGCGGTCTAAGCGTTATCATTCCCGGCAAAAATCTTCCGTATGGAGTTCTGGGGGTTCATAGCGAGCGCCACGTCACATTTTCCGTTGACGATATCAACTTTTTGAAGTCCGTTGCGAATCTACTGGCAGCGGCCATTCAGCGCCGAGAAGCACATGACTCGTTGACTGCCAATTATGCGGAACAGCAGACACTCAGGGAGGTAAGTCAGGTCATCCTGACCTCGGATGAACCCAAAGACGCTTTGGCAAAAATGCTCCAAATCTGTATCGCCGTGGGGTCCTTCGACATCGGGACCATTCTCCTTCCGGATTCCGAAGGAATCTTTACGGCGGTCGCGGACATGGGTTACCGCGATCGATCAAATGTAACGAACAGGTACCAGAGTCAAAGTGCGGAGGAAAATTATCGTCGAACGATGACCAACGAAAAGACCTACGTGAGCGAAAACGTCCAGAAGGGGAATAGGCTACGCACGTTGCAAAAAGAAGGCGTCGTTACCGCTATATCGACGCCCATCGGATTCGGCAATAGCATGCTTGGCGTCCTGCAGCTGGGCTATCGCAGCAGAAAAAGTATTGATTCCCGCGCAATTGCGTTGATTGAAGCCATAGCGGGCCAGATGGGCCTTGCGGTTCAGAAAGCCAAACTCACGGAGCAGATCAAAGGTAATCTCCGACGTTTGGAGGCGTTGCACGAAATTAATCTGGCGGCAACTTCGACCCTGAATCTCCAATCCGTGCTGGAACAGTTGCTAGAGAAAATCGAACAGTTTTTGGATTTTCGCGCCGTCACGACTGTCCGCTTGGTGGACCGAACAACTGGAACGTTGGTGTTCAGCGTTAGTCGAAACATCGATAAAGAAGAAATCAACGGTTACCGGGAGCGCGTTAAAACAAGTTTTGCCGACCTAGTAATGTCGGAGCGGGCGAAGTTGATGGTCTCCGACATTCAAAAAGATCCTCGCTGCTCCGAACCCGAATTTTTCAGGAAGCTCGGTTTGCGTTCCTATCTGGGAGTGCCGCTCATCGCGAAGGATGCCGTCCTTGGGGTGCTTTCCATAATGTCGCCGGACCGGCACGAATTGTCCGGCGAACAAGTTGAGTTCGTCAGCGTATTAGCGGGACAGGCGGCAATGGCTATCCACAACGCCCAGCTCTATGAGAATAGTTTGCGGCAATCTGAGGAGTTGGCGCAAGCACGCGACAAAGCCGAATCGGCGACTCGTTCCAAGAGCGAATTTTTGGCGAACATGAGTCACGAAATCCGCACACCGATGAACGCAGTGATTGGGATGACGGGGTTATTATTAGACTCGCCTCTTACTGAAGAACAGCGGGATTATGTCGAAACGATCCGATCAAGCGGTGATGCGCTATTGACATTGATCAATGACATCCTGGATTTTTCCAAGATCGAGTCGAAACGGTTGGAAGTAGAGAGATTACCTTTCAGTTTGGCAACTTGTATTGAGGAGGCGCTGGATTTGGTCGCACCACAGGCAGCGCAGAAAAAGCTTGAAATTGCATATACGGCTGAGGAGGGGATGCCGTGGGGCTTAGTTGGAGACATGAGCCGGCTGCGCCAAGTCTTGGTCAATCTGTTGACCAACGGTGTGAAATTTACCCAATACGGGTTTATCGTGGTGGAGGTAAGAAAGAGCGGGGGAGGTGGTGACAATGGAGATCCATGCGAGATCCACTTTTCGGTTACGGACACCGGAATCGGAATCCCCACGGACCGGATGGATAGATTGTTTCAGTCCTTCAGTCAAGTGGACGCCTCGACCACGAGGTTGTACGGGGGTACGGGGCTTGGATTGGCTATCACCAAGCAGTTGGTGGAGTTGATGGGAGGAAGAATTTGGGTGGAGAGTGAGGAGGGACGTGGATCCAAATTTCACTTTACCGTCCAAGGGCAAGAAGCTTTCAAACCTAAGGACGAGCGGCGGAGAGAGGGATTATTGGGCAAAAGGGTGTTGGTTGTGGATGATCTAGAAGTCAACCGCAAGATTGTTAAGGCGCAATTGGAAAAAGCCGGCTTGGTGGTGAAAACAGCGGAATCCGGTGATGAGACATTGGCCTATTTGGATAATGGAGGAGTGTTCGATGTGGGAGTTTTGGACATGCAGATGCCGGGGATGGACGGGGCGGAGCTCGCCCAGGCGATTCGCCGACGCAAGGGCTATGAGCAGCTGCCCTTGGTTTTGTTAACTTCGCTGGGATCCCGGGACGCCGGCGGCAATGGATTTTCGGCGTATTTGAGCAAGCCGGTAAAGTCGAGCCAGCTGCTAAGGGTGCTCGAGCAGGTTCTCTTCGGAAAAGCTTTCTTTCAGGAAGAAGTGAGGGTGAAGTTCGACCGAACGATGGCTGAGCGCCATCCGCTAAGAATTCTGATCGCTGAGGACAACGTGGTGAATCAAAAGGTGGCGCTCAAGATTCTGGATCGAATGGGATATCGGGCCGACGTTGTGTCGAATGGGAAGGAAGCGGTGGAGGCAGTGGCGAGGCAAGGCTACGATATGGTTTTGATGGACGTTCAGATGCCGGAGATGGACGGGGTGGAGGCAACTTCACGAATCAGGGAGCAGCAACGCCATAACCGACCTTGGATAATCGCTCTGACGGCCAATGCGCTGCAGGGTGACAAAGAACGCTATCTCGGCGTTGGTATGGATGATTATCTCAGCAAGCCGATCAAAATCGAAGAACTCGCCAAAGTATTGACTGGGGCCGCATCCCAAATCCAATTGCTGCGCACGGAGGGCAGCGGGAAAGAATCTTCCCAGTTGTCCGAGCTCCGCTGATTTTCAACACCCAAATCTTATTTCCAGATGAGATTCCACCCCAATCGAAAACTGATTTAGATCACAACTAGATCCACCGGAATCGTTAAATTTTGGCTGACCACCGAAGCCCGAAAAAGCAAACGGAGGCAGCGCGAAGAGCGGAGGTAAGCGATAGCGGGATCAGCAGCCTCGATCATTCTAATCAAACTGGGGGGGGCGGCAGACAGGACGCGAACCAGACGCGGAAAGTCTGTTTTTCAATCTGTGTGGATAGGTCTCCCGCGTGTCGAAAGCGGGCTTAAGACCGCAGACAATTGGTTGTCAACGTGAACTGCCGATCTTGCACTTGATCCGGCGTGAGTTAAAATCCGGCCCCTACTGCGTCAAGCCTAGCCCTTAGGGTAAAATCTCCTCGCCGCCCTGCATTGAAATGCCTCTTTTGGGGACGATGCGGAAAATGTACTGTGCTGGATCGATGGGCGTGCTACGCATCTTTTGTAGTGTCATTGTGCGTACGAACCGGCTGCTGGCCAATTCTAGCTCCAGAACGATAGTGCCGGCAACCAGGTATTCTTCGATACCTCGAACCGTTCGACCCAACGACTGAGAGGTAACTAGTGTAGTGATTTCAGGGTTCTTTTGAAGCGACGCGACCAGCATACGCGCCTGATCTTGAACCTTTGACGGCGAATCAGCGGCATGAATTAAGGGTCCGACGGGATCGATCACAACCCGCGTTGCACCGCTCTTCACGATATAGTTGTTAAGCTCGACGATCACTTTTTGGAGGTCGTTTTTCGCGCTAATATCGCTTACCCGGGCGGTGATCAGAGCAGAAGCGTCCAAAATCAGCAGGTTTTTCTGCTCGATGTGCGAACTCAAATGCCATCCCAGCGAAGCCGCTTGGTCCACCAAATCAGCGGGTTTTTCGTCGATGGCGACATAAAGCGTTTTTTCGCCGTCCTTGAGGGCTTGATACATGAACTGCAGCGCGAAAATGGTCTTGCCGGTACCAGGTTCACCCAATACCAAATAAGTTTTGCCACGCCGAAAGCCGCCATAGAGCAACGCATCCAATTCCTTAACGCCAGTGGATACTCGTATTTCGTCCATATCAATTAATCTGTGTCTCGGATTTCTGTATCAACTCACCGAGTGGGTCAGTCCTGCCAATATACCCGGAACCCGGAACCGCGCTCGACTTGACTCGTCCCCGCCCACCTGAGCTGGTCTATAAAATTTTTTCCTTGCGATTTTTGCTAATTGCTGGGTAATCGGGTTCCCCAATCCAGCTTTAAGATGCGCTTTTGCGCATTTTCCACCGCCCGCTCCGTTCCTTAAGTTCGGCTCGCACACGCTCTATTTCCGACGACATTCTTTCCTGCAGTTTGATGAGCTGTTCTTTTTCGCTCGAATATCGAGTTGCGGTCGCGCTTTGCTCCTCCGCGGCGTTGGCTTCCGGGGCTTTCTCCGCCATATCGTTTGGCAGAGGCGCTAGGGGCGGCGCAGCGCTTGGCCCTGTTTTCTGCAGGGCTTGAACGGTAGAGCTCAACTGCGCCACACGGTGTATCAAGGACTGCGATCGTTCTTTCAGCTCTTGCAGCTCGGCATCGCGTTTGTCGAGGGAACTGAATTTTTGTGCCACGTGCTGGCTTAGTCCGTAAATCTTGGCGCTCAAATTCTCTTCGAGCCCGCGTAGTGCTGGATCAAAAGAAGCAACCGCCTCGGGCTGACGGTGCAGTTCGGCTTTGACCCCATTCAACTCGGCGCTGAGACCGTCGAAAGCTTGTTTCAGCTGCTGGCTGAGCTCGGCGTCGCGCCGATCGAGAAGGATAGCTTTTTGCTCCAGCTGTTCCCGCAGTTCTTGGCTCTGGGCAATGATTGATTTTTCGAGACTTTCCACGGCGGATTTCTCCCATGCCGCCGCGTCGCTGCCAAAGCTGGATT
>JBFJNS010000150.1:0-6905 GCA_041618055.1 Binatia bacterium | reverse complement strand
GCAGGCTCGTCATGGTCATGATCGCTGGGAATCAGTTCCGGGCTGAATTCGGTGTCGAGGATAGATCGGAGAATTGTGCTAATCTCCTTGCCCAACGCGTTAGTGTCGGCTACCCAGCGAATGACAAACTGCATCAAGGTCTTGGGAACGCTCGCGTTGATGCTGTAGTGGGACATGTGATCTCCCACCCCGTAGGTACACCAGCCAAGCGCGAGTTCGCTAAGATCGCTGGTTCCCAGCACCAAAGCTTGGTGCTGGTTGGCGAGTCGGAACAGGTGGCTAGTTCGTTCTCCTGCCTGTACATTCTCGAAAGTGACGTCATATAAGGGTTCGCCGCGAGCGTACGGATGGCCAATGTCGCGGAGCATTTGCTCGCAACTGGGGCGAATGTCTAGTTCATGGGCCGTACAACCCACCGCTTTCATCAATGCTTTGGCGTTGGCGAGGGTGAGCCGGCTGGTGGCAAAGCCAGGCATCGTATAGGCGAGAATGTTGCCTCGGGGAAGGCGCAACAAGTCCATCGCGCGCGCTGCCACGATGAGGGCGTGGGTGGAATCCAGACCCCCGGAAATGCCGATGACCAGCTTCGATATGGCGGCGCTTCGAAGCCTTTTCACCAGCCCTTGCACCTGTATGTTATAAACCTCGTAGCAACGGCGGTCACGCACCGCCGGGTCGGACGGCACGTAGGGAAAGCGGTCGATTTCCCGCCGGCAGAGCAGGCGATCGGTAGTTGGAAGTTCCAGATCGAAAGACAGCCGCCGGAACTGGTTTGTCTGCTCGCGGTGTCGCTGCATGCTCTGGCCGAAGCTGTTCTGGCGCATGCGCTCTTGCGTGAGTCTTTCCAAATCCAGATCAGCAACTACGAGCTGAGAATCCTGGAGAAATCGTTTCGACTCCGCGATCAGGGTTCCATTTTCGTATACCATGGCGTGACCATCCCACGCGAGATCGGTCGTCGACTCCCCCGTGCCGGCGGCTCCATAGAGATATGCCGCCAGGCAACGGGCCGACTGGTTGGCGACTAAGCTGTGGCGGTATTCGTCTTTCCCGATCGTGATATTGGAGGCGGAAAGGTTGAGAATGACGGTGGCTCCGGCCATGGCGGCATTGCTGGACGGCGGTATGGGAACCCACAGATCCTCACAAATCTCCACAAAGAACGTAAATCTGCGCTCTTGGCGGCACTGGAAGAGGAGATGCTGGCCGAATGGAACTCCTTGTTGGTCCAGCAGTTCGATGACGGTACTGTGAGCCGCCGAGGCAGGCGCGAACTGTCGGTATTCGTAGAATTCACGGTAGTTGGGTAAAAACGTCTTTGGAACCACACCAAGAATCCTGCCCCGATTGAGCACGACGGCACAATTAAACAGCAGGTGGTCCACTTGCAAAGGCATGCCGACGACGGCAATCAACTTGAACGATTCGGACGCCTTCAGGAGGTCGCGCAGCGACGCCAGCGTGCCATCTAACAGCGCCTGTTGGTGGAAGAGATCTTCGCACGAATATGCCGATAGCCCCAGTTCTGGAAACAGGGCCAATATTGCGCGCTCTCTCTCCGCCTTCTCCATCAGCTCAATGGTGCGGGATGCGTTAAAGGATGGGTCCGCCACCTGCGCTTCCGGAACTCCGACAGCGGCCCGGATAAAGCCGTGGTTATACAGATTAAAGAATTCTGTGTGCATGCGCATGGGCTTACAGCGTTATTATGCGTGAACTATGGCCGATTTCTCAACCGGGAGCAATGGCTCCTGAGGGTCAAAATGCATTTGGTCCGCGCGAAACCAAGCAAAATCAGACGAACTGACTATCGGCCAGGGCACCCTTTTTTTTCCTATTTTTGCGCGCTAACCCTTCGCTGGCAATGAAAAATGCGCCCATTTCCGGGCTCTTCAGGGGGGATGGGGACGGGTGACTTGCCTATGGGTCTATAACTAGGTCTACCAGGCAAGTGATTATGAAGCCCTCCGAGCCAAATGTCATACTCCTGCGGCTTGAAGGAGGGCGGCAGGAGCCAGGGGTGGAGTGAGAAAAGCCCCGCCAGCCTTAGCCCTTCGCTCAGTTGATCCCGAGGCTCAATAAAATAGTTCACTTCCACGACGCCAGCACCCTGCAGAACCGGCTATACGGCGCATTCTCTGCAATCGGGCCGAGACTCATCTGCGACCAGGGAAAGCGCTTGTCCCGGGCGCGAGCCGTAGCGGTAAATGGTAACGCCTTTGAGATGGAGCAAGCGTGCAAGGGCAAAGACGTCGCTTACTGCGCTTGGCGTGGCATCCTGAGGTAGGTTGATCGTTTTAGAAACGCCGGCATCGACATGGGCCTGGAATGCCGCCTGCAGCCGCACGTGCCATTGCGGTTGAATTTCTAGGGCAATGGGAAAGCAACGTTTAAGCCTTTTCGGCATGTTTTCTATTCGTCGCAGCGAGCCATGCTTGCGGATGGCCTCAAGGGCGTCTATACCGGACTTTCCCAGATGCGTTAGCTCTGTCTCAACCAGAGGGTGAACTTCCGCCAGCCGTTGACCGTCAAGCATCAGGCGGGTGAACGCGAGAGCAAAGAAGGGCTCGATGGAAGGCGAGACCCCTGCCAGAAGGCTGATGGTCCCGGTAGGCGCGACGCAGGTCACGGTCGTATTGCGAAGAGCCGAGAATCCGCGCCCGGGCCAGATGCTCTGGTCAAATGCAGGGAAAGAGCCGCGCCGGCTTGCCAGGGTTTGAGAGGCGGAACGTGCTTTCTCAGTCAGAAACTTGGCAATCTGATCTGCCAGGACGAGGGCGTCTGCCGAATCGTACGGTACGCCCAGGCGGGCGAAAAGATCCGCAAGCCCCATGACCCCGAGACCGACTTTGCGTGTGCGCCGGGTGGCGTTTTCGATTTCGGGAAATGGATATTGGTTGGCTTCGATGACATTGTCGAGAAACACGATCGCGTCTTCGATGGCCGCTGCGAACTCGATCCAGTCAATGCCGCCATCCGTGGCAAAGGCGGCAAGATTCAAGGACCCCAGCGTGCAGGACTCATAGGGCAGGAGGGGTTGCTCTCCGCACGGATTCGTGGCCTCGATCATGCCCAGGCGCGGAGATGGGTTGGCCTTGTTGATTTCCTCAAGGAACAGCAGTCCTGGGTCGCCTGTCTGCCATGCCGCCTGCGCTATCTTTTCAAAAAGGGCTGCCGCATTGACGGATCGTACGATCTGTCCATTCCGTGGATTGCGCAGCGCGAAGGCGCAATGGTGGTCCAGCGCGGACCAAAAAGATGCGGTAATTCCAACCGAAAGATTGAAGTTTTGCAATCGTGCGGGTTCATTCTTGGCGTCGATGAACTCTTCGATGTCAGGATGATCCACGCGCAAAACGGCCATATTGGCGCCCCGCCGCCGCCCTCCCTGGCGAATCACAGCCGTGGTGTGATCGAACAGATCCATGAACGAAACCGGTCCAGAAGTAATGCCGCCCGTTGAACGAACCCGGTCATCGTGAGGGCGCAGTGAGCTAAATGAAAAGCCGGTTCCCCCGCCAGTTTGATGAATGCGCGCCATCCAGTTCAAGGCCTTGAAAATCGAGTCGATATCGTCTTCCAAGGGCAGAACAAAGCAGGCGGCGAGCTGGCCTCCCGACAGACCCGCGTTCATCAGGGTCGGTGAGTTGGGAAGAAATTCGCGACGCTGCATGCGTTCGAGGAATCGAGCCTCCCAAAATTGGCTGTCCTCGCCAAAGATCTTGGCCGGCTCGGCAATTGCCCGAGCGACCCGCTCCAGCATGCCGGCAGGGTCTTCGACGAGATTGCCCGCATCGTCACGACGCAAGTAACGTTCGCGCAGAACTCTAAGGGCAATCTCGGAAAAATGACCAGGCGACGCTATAGGATTGGGTGCGCGCATGTCCGTCACGCCGGATTCGTTAGGTTGAGGAAATGTAACATGCTCTCGCAAATTCAGTGCCCACACCTGTGGAGCAAGCCGCGGCGCGCTTGGTACGGTGTACTAGTCTTTTGGAAACCCTGTGCCTGTGAGATCAAGTGCGTTGGCAGCCCCGCTAGAGCGAGCGGACTCTTATCTGCATATCTGGGAATGGCCGTTGCCTCGATCGGAAACGACCAGCGATTTTGCCTGTTTTCGTGCTGCAGGAATGATGGCTTACTCCTTGCTTAGCTCATTCCTAGGCAAGGGCTGCAGCGTAAGGCGGAGGAGGACTCCATGGCTGCTACAAAGAAATGGCCTGACGCGTGGCTTCGTTTTCTCGGGCTCATGCCGAATGGCAGGCGAAGAAGCCTCGACATACTGCAAGAACGGTACATTGAAGAAAAGCGGCACGTGCAGCGGTTCACTCACCATGCGCAGCAGATGCAGTACCCGCAATTTCGCAACAAGCTTCTTGAGATCGCGGCAAGCGAGCAGCAACATGCTGATTGGCTCGGCGATCAAATAAGTCTCCTGCGAGGAAAATTTCCCGACGTGCCGGAAGTTCCCCTCGGCGGCGCTAATAGTTGGCAAATCCTTCTGACGGATTTCGAGGAGGAAAAGCAGTGTGCGGCGGGATTGATCGAACAGATCCGAGCGATCCAGTCCGAATTTCCCGACCTCAGCGACCTTCTCCAACGGATCTACGACGACGAGAGAAAACACCTGCGCGATATCCGAGACATGCTTGCCCGGAGTGATCCCCTGGCGGCACTCGCTGCGTAGCTTACACGGAGTCTGAGAGACGATGCCGGGCCGCTGCAAGAAACTCGGTTTCGTTGCAGTGACTCAAGTAGCCGGGCGGTGGTTCAAATGTCTCTCGAACCACCGTGCAGCCAGACGCGCCACTTCTTGCAGGGTCCCCGGTTCCTCGAATAAGTGGGTCGCTCCCGGCACGATAGTCATCTGCTTCTCGCATTTAAGCAGACTGTATGCCTCCCGATTAAGCTCAAGAACGACGTCGTCCAGGCCGCCGACAATGAGTAGTGTCGGCGACCGAACCTGTCCCAGAGCCCCGCGAGCGAGGTCGGGGCGCCCGCCGCGCGACACCACTGCGCCCACCTGGAGACCTAGAGAGGCGGCCGCTTTAAGCGCCGCTGCCGCTCCCGTACTCGCGCCGAAGTAACCGATCGCAAGCGCAGCTGTCTCCGCTTGCTCTCCTAGCCATCGAGTCGCGGTTTCGAGGCGGCGCGTTAGGAGGTGGATGTCAAAGCGCTTCTCGTATACGGCATCCTCCGCGCTGCTCAGCAAATCCATGAGCAAAGTCCCATTCCCGGTCGAGCGCAGCGTCTGCGCCACAAAATTATTGCGCGGGCTATGGCGGCTGCTCCCGCTCCCGTGAGCGAATAGGACAATGCCACGAGCCCCGGAGGGAATCGCCAGGGCACCCTCAAGCGCGATGCTATCTGCTGGGATCGAGACTAATCTTTCCATGTCCTTTGTAGGACTGTTTCTTATTGGATCGATTGGTCCTAATTTATTTTGCTGTCGGCTTTGCAGGCACGGGATTGATTCTCAGGGACGCAGAGCTGATCGGCAAGTCTTGCCCTGGGAAGTCCGTGCTCCTTTCCCGCGATTGTCAAATTGCGAAAGTTTCGACTTGTCGTGCTGGCACGTCGAAAAACTAGCTGCCGCTGTGTATTCCGAGGACGTTGAATCCATTTTGCCCTAGAGCGGCAGCAATTGTTTCGGCATCTTGGGCCCGGATCCTCAAATAACAAACGCTGCTCTCACCCCATTGGCCGCGATAGGTGCCAACGCCCAAGATTTCCCCGCCTTCTCGGGAAACGATGCTTGAGGCTTCCGTTAATCCGTGCCCCTCCGTGTCGACCACGAAGTCAATCCGCGTGCTTGCCTCCTCTGTCGCTCCCAAGACGTCGAGAAAAGCTTTCAAGATGTCGCTGGTCGTTATCACGCCCACCACCTGGCCGCTCTCGATTACCGGTAAGCCGCCGATCTTAAGACTGAGCAGAGTCTGCGCGGCGTTTTCCAGTGTGGTCGATGGGCTGACGGTCAGCGGCTTTTCCGTCATCACACCTTTTACTTTGGTCCGTTCCAGATCGCCGATATGGGTTCTGATGTCCCGGTCGGTAATGACGCCGACGAGCCGGCCCTCGCTGACAACCGGCAGCACACGAAAGCCACCGGCGGTCATTTTCTGCCGTGCTTGGCTCAAAAGCTCATCGGGTGCGGTGGTGACTGGTTCTCTAGTCATTCGTTTGCCGACCAGCATAACAGCCTCCTTCTTTGTCTTGCCTCCGTGCCTCTGCCTTTTTTTCAGTTTATGTGCTCGTCATTTCCCTCAGAAGGTCTGTTCGCGTGACGAGTCCGACGAGCCTGTCGCCTGCAATCACCAACACGCAGTTAATGTCCTTTTCGACCATCAACCGCGCTGCGTGGGTGTATGGTCATAGAGGGCGAGACGGTCGTCACGGGTTTCATCACATCCCCTACGGCAACCGCGCCGAGAGCGCGGCGCGGGGACTCCCTAGGATGACGGACTATGGAACGCATGGAGGCGTGCAGGAGATCCGATTCGTCGATCAAGCCCGCCAAGTGGCCTTCGCGCAAAACCGGGAAATGGCGCAGCTTGGTTAGATTCATGAGATCGTCAGCGAGCCGCAGGCTATCGGTGATATTTAACGTGACCAGATCGGTGGTCATGACCTCGCCCAGAGTTTTCGGTGAATTCCCGGTCAAATACGCATACTTCATTATCTTGTCGCCCTTCTTCGCAGCGCGAGCTCACGCCGGGTTTGCGGTCATCCGGCTAGCTCTTCTTTGCGGTTTTCACTTGAAAGGAGGACAGTTGCCGCGTGACTCGCGCGCTGTTGCAGCGGGGGCACTTCACTTGTTTCTCCCGCTCGTATTCCGCCAGCGAACATATCCGTTCAAACGGCTTTGCGCATTTCTGACAATAGAACTCATACGTGGGCATCGCATT
>JBFJNS010000149.1:0-6970 GCA_041618055.1 Binatia bacterium | reverse complement strand
CGACGTGGATTGCAAGGCCCGGTCCCGTTTACTGCTTAAACGAACTGAATCCGTTGAAGGCCGGAACGATTGGAAATATCGGACCCCGTGCGCCGCCGTGAACAGATTGGAAAGAGGCATTTGGCGAATCAGATCAGCCCTCGATGGGACGCCAGAATCCAGACTCACGCTCGACACTGCGGACTGCATTGGTATCCCGCAACGAGCGCGCCAACGAGGGAGCCGGTGTTGGCCGTTTCATCTGGAGCTCCGGTAGTAAAAAGCCGAAGAGTGTTATAATTAGTAGCTAAGTCCCGTGGTTGAAGTGAAAATAACATTCGTGGGTCTTATTCAACGCATCGTGGGGCGGCGCGATGAAGCGCTTCAGCTGCCAAAGGAGACCACGCTGGGCGGCTTGCTCCGTATCCTTACAGACCGTTACGGCCGGGATCTGGAGGAACGACTACTGGAGAATGGCGATCTTGCCCCGCATGCCACGGTCCTTATTAATGGCCGCAACGCGATCTCCCTGGGAGCGCTCCAGGCAAAACTCAGCGATGGTTCAGAGAGTCACGTGGAGATCGTAGTCTTGGGGCCCCCGCTGATGGGTGGTTAAACTAAGCAGAGATTATACTAGTGTAATGTATCTGAAGTTCGTTGAAAAACTGCAAACGATGATCGCGACTCGAATCGAATTCAAATCCCCCCTTTTCCCCCTTTTCCAAAGGGGGAATTTTCTCTCTGGCATCTTAACCCCTCTTTGGCAAAGAGGGGAAGGGGAGATTTTCGGACGAAATGACGAGGAATTTATGCAGCGAACTTTGGTTCCAGAATACTAGACGGAGGACAGCTATGTTAGATCAGCAGGCGAAAGCGGAAATCCGGGAAGACGTATGGATCCCCACGGCCTGTGACATGTGTTACAACGTCTGCACCATTCGCGTCCGTCGGGTCAACGGCGTCGCCGTCAAGATTGAGGGAATCCCGGATGCGCCGCCCAACTACGGAAAAACCTGCGCCAAAGGCAACGCCGGCCTGATGAACCTCTACAATCCCCATCGGATCACAAGTCCGATGCTGCGCACCAACCCCCAGAAGGGAATCGGCGTGGATCCCGGGTGGAAAGAGATTTCCTGGGATGAGGCCATGAATCTTTTCGTGGATAAGCTCCGCGCGGCGCGCGCGAAGGATCCCCGCAGTTTGATTGCAGCCACGTTTGACCGCAGTTCGTACTTCCCATTGCGGGCCTTCATGGCCGCCTTCGGCAGTCCCAACGTCACCAATACCGCCGCCGGTTTCTTTTGTGGCAACGGGGTTCATCCCGTCGCCTTCACCGTTACGGGTTGCAACGATGTTCATCCCGATCTCGGATTGTGCAATTACCTGCTGATCTTCGGCAGCTCTCATGGCTTTGTTGCCCAGCAAAATGCGATGGGTCTGTCGCGCGAAATGGCCAAGGCTCGGATGCGCGGGATGAAACTGGTCGTCATCGACCCCGTCTGTTCCTACGCCGCCTCAAAAGCCGACGAGTGGATTCCAATCCGCCCCGGCACCGACACCGCTTTCGCCCTTTCCTTGATGGACGTCCTGGTGAACGAGCTGGGGCGCTACGATGTCGGTTACCTGAAGCGGTACACCAACAGCACCTATCTCGTGCGCCCGGACGGGCACTACCTGCGCGACCCGAAAGACGGCACTCCCATGGTATGGGACGCCGTCAACGGCCGCGCCGCCGCTCTGGGGAACGTCGAGCCCATGGATGCGGCCCTTGAGGGGACCTTCGAGCTCGAGGGAGTGAATGCGAGGCCTGCATTCCAGCTCTTCAAAGAACACCTGCGCTCCTATTCGCCGGAGAAAGCCTCCGAGATCACGACAGTCCCGGCAGAAAGGATCCGGCGTGTTGCGAGAGAGTACGCGGAGGCTGCGAGCCTGGGCTCCACAATCAACATCGAGGGACATGAGTTTCCCTTTCGCCCCGCGGCGGCCTGCTGGTACCGCGGACTTTCGGCTCACAAACACGGCATGCTCAACGGCATGACCGTTGCCCACCTCAATGTTCTGATCGGCGCCGTCGATGTTCCTGGCGGTCTTATCAATTCCTCTGCGGCTGGACCCAATTGGAGCCCCAAGGAAGGCCGCGATGGTTTGCTCGTTGCCGGGAACCCTTACACCAATACCCATCTGGCGCCGGTACCTCCGCGCAAGGTGAAACCACCGGAAAGCCTGGAGCTGGTGGAGCTCTTTCCGGTGTCGGTTTACGCACGGACCATGCTCTGGCTGGGAGTGCTTTATCCCGAGAAGTTCGGCATAACCTACGGGCCTGAAGTGTTTATTCAGTGCCGCACCAATCTGATGGCGACAGCGGGAGATCCGGAAGTGATGGCCGAGGCCCTCAAGCGAGTCCCGTTCATGGTCTCCTTCGCCGACCACCATAATGAGACAACCGAACTGGCTGACCTCCTGTTGCCCGATTGTCATGCGCTCGAAAGACTGGTGCCCGTCGTCTTCAACCCCTACATTCACTACAACAATGCCCCCTTGCCCGACGACGACTGGTGCTTCAATTTCCAGCAGCCGGTCGTCAAACCCCGGGGACAGTCGCGTTACTGGATGGAAGTTCTCCTTGAGGCGGCGGAAAGACTGGATCTTCTACCTGACCTCTACACCGCCTTTAATGCCGCCGCCCATCTCGAGCCTGAGGTGCGCCTCGATCCGTCCCGCAAATATACCTGGGAGGAGATCTGCGACCGCTGGCTCAAGTCTTACTGCGGCAATGAGCACGGGCTAAGCTATTTTCAGGAGCACGGCTACTGCAAACTCGGCAAACGGACAGCCGAGCAAAGCTATCCACGCATTTTCCACTCGGGCAGGATACCGCTTTACCTGGAGCACTTCATCGACGCAGGAGAGGACGTCAAACAATTCACCGAAAAGCACAACATTGAATGGGACACCTCGGACTATGTCCCGCTGACGCAGTGGCGCCCTTGTCCGGCTCATGCGGAGAGCCCGCCGGAATACGACCTTTTTGTCGTCAACCAGAAAATACCCTTCCTCACCCTTAGCATCACCAGCGAAAACGCGTGGCTCGTTGAGCTGGCCCACTGCAATGGCAAGGTCTTTCCGGTCGCGCTGAACACGGCGACGGGGAAGGCTAAAGGGATTGCGGACGGAGACGAGATCGAAATCCAAACTCCAGGCGGCAAAAAAGTTCATGCAACCGTTCGACTGAGCCAGGGAATCCATCCCGAATGTTTGGCCGTTCCCGCCGTTGCCGGACGCTGGGTGACCGCAAACGATGGCGCGCGCGGAAAAGGCGTCCACTTTAACAGCCTGCTTGACTACACAGTTGACCGCCTCGATACTTTGTCGGCCGCACTCGATTCTTGTGTGAAAGTGAAGGTGAAAAGATTGCGGGCTGCTTGAGTTTCGGATTAAGTCTGGACTCGCAGGCGCAAGAACAAGAACAGCGCACAAGGCCGGTGGGAAGCTTTTGCGACTCGGCTCTTGTGGCGGGTTGGTCTCTCCTTAAGCGGCCGGGCATCATTGATCAATTCACGGGCCATGAATATTTTCCGGACAAACCAGTTATTTCAGCTAGTCAACCACAGTCCCCTGTAGTTACCAGTGGTCCCCCTTTTTTGAAAACGGTCATCTAGGTTATTGTTTCACTCCGATAAGGAGTGAGCGGAGCGTATCGTAGACATCCCGCCGATGACCGACGAGGTATATTTCGACATTCTTTCGAGCGTCGTTCACACGATAAATGATTCTGTATCTTTTTGCTTTGAGGGAGCGATAGCCTTCCAGCTCTCCGGTCAGTTCGGAGCCGGCGTTCGGCCTCGCCAGCAGCGAATCAATGGAAGATCGTACGAGATAATTGATTTCGGGCGGGAGCCTGGATATCAGTCGAGCCGCTTCCGGGGCGAAACGACAAGAAGCCCTCTTCAACGACCAAAGACCTCTTCATACTTCAGCCATTTTTTCCGCGGCGCGCCTGACGCATCGATGTCCGTAGCGACCTCATTGCCTTCTCATCGCTCAAAATGTCGAGCGTCTCCAGCAGCCCCTCGTACTTTTCCGTGCTGAGAATAACCGCCGCCGGAACACCGTTCTTGGTCACCGCCACGGCATCGTCGACGCTTTCCAGTCGGCGAATGATATCTAAGAGCTGACTCTTGGCCCGGCTGATGGGTATGTAGGTGGAAATGTCTTTCATAAAAGACCTCAATTATGGTCAATATATTAGTCACTTCTCTAAAGTCAACGTAACGAGGCTCTACTCTCTTACCAAGAACCAAGCTCACGAACTTCGAACATCAATGAAGACGCAGTTCCGCGACGGCCGCTTGAAAACCCAACGCGGGTAACGGCGGCAGTCGCGGATTCGGAGAATGCTCCCAACGTGCACGTTCCCGACGATCCTCGGAAACAGAAATTTGTGACCCTTTCTCTGGGTCACCTGCACCTCAACGTTGCCCGAGAGCGGCCAATAACGCTGCCGCGAAAAACCACAACAGGGTCAGAATGAGCAGCGCGGGTATCGAAGCGATTGCCCATTTGACCATGAAGACAACCATCGAGCCGAAAGGCATTCTGACGTCAACTACAGTTACTTCATGGGTCGGCGGTTCCATGCTGTTCGCCCTTCTCTTGCAGCAACGCCTTGCTACTACTTATGCCACGTGTCGCTATAACATATAGCCATTTATCCTCGAAGCCCCGATGCAATCAAGCCTCGAAGAGATCGCCGGAAGATCGATTTGGCGATTAAGCGCGTACACATGGGCCGCGAAGCCGCGCGTCAGTAAGAACAGCGTGCCTTCGCGGAGCCCTCTCAGCAGTCGTGTGGTGGGCTCTACGGTTCTTAGCCTTGTCAGTGAGCAAACAGACGTCGGCGGATTTCATCCTCATCCTGCGGCCATCGGTCTAGCTCAAACAAAGACTGCCGCTCTTCCAATTCGAAACTCTCGCCAGCGTTTAAGGGAGTCACGGGGCCGTGGATTTCCATTTCCAGGTAAGGATACTCAGCCGAATTGTAGACCTCCGCCGTACAGCCATGACCATATGGTTTTCCCTGATATACCGGAAACTGTTTTCGGTAGCCGACCAAGCCAAGCGGCGATACGTCCAGGACACCGAGCATCCATCCCTCCTGGGCGTCCACTCCAAACTTGAACTTTCTGGGTTCACGACAGCTGATCGCGACCAGGCTTCCAATCTCGCTTACCACCTTATGACGGAGTCGCGCGGACTCGCCCTCCTCGGGGAAAACCTTGACGCCATCCGGATAGGACGAAGAGCGGCTTCTGGGTAAATAGATCGTTGCGGGTCGCCGCACCATGTGGACACTCCACACGCCCCATTGAATCGCCGTATTCGACCTGTTGATCAACTGGTGTTTAACTGTCCAATCCGTTTTTCCTGAAGAGAGCATCACCGTTCTGATAATCTGCACGCCGGTCTCACGACAGACCGGGCTGGTCATTTCGGCGACCGCAGCCGAAGAGGTCGACTCCCTGAACTGGAGATGATAGGGGCCGCTATCCAGATCTAGAAACGGAAAGCCATCAACCCAGGAACTTTGAGGTCCGAGCCATGTCTTATCGCCTCCCCAATAACGAAATCCTATCTCCTGTTTTTTGGCTCTGATGTTCCCCGCTGCCAGGACGTCTTCGACATGTCCTTCATACTCGGGTTGGGTAAATGACAGATCTTGTCCCCGCCAGGTCATGCCCATAATACGCCCGCCCACTTGCGGCACCAGGACTAATCCCAATGGCCCGCTCTCGATTTGCCAGCCAGCCCATCCTTTATAGTTGATGCGCTTGACCGTGACGTCGGCTCCTCCGGGCATCTATCCTCCGGCTCCAAGGGCCTTGTCGAGATTGTAAGCGGAGCTGATCAATGCCAGGTGGGTGAAGGCCTGGGGAAAATTTCCCAGGGCCTCGCCGCTATGCCCGGTCTCTTCGGCGTATAGTCCAAGGTGATTGGCGTATCCCAACATCTGTTCGAACATTAGGCGTGCTTCATGGCGCCGTCCCGCGCGCGTGAGCGCCTCGACCAACCAGAACGTGCAAATATTGAAGGTGCCTTCGTCTCCCTTTAACCCATCTGCCGTTTCTTCCACATTGTAACGGTAGACCAAACTGTTGGAGACCAACCCGCCCTTATGCGGCGGCTGAACCGTAGTGTCCAGCGTCTTCAGCATCCGGGGGTCCGTCGGAGAAAGGAAAAGGACCAGCGGCATGAGTAAATTGGCAGCGTCCAGCGAGTCGCTTCCAAAGTATTGAACGAAAGCATTGCGCTTCGCATTCCAGCCTTTCGCCATGATCTCTTCGTAGATCTGGTCTCTGACTTTTAACCAGCGTTCCCAATCGGCCGGAAACGACCGCTTGTTGGCTAACCGCAAGCCTCGGTCCAGGGCGACCCAGCACATGAGCTTGGAATAGACAAAGTGCTGTCTTCCCCCACGGACCTCCCAGATCCCCTCATCTTTTTGTTGCCAGTTATCGCACACCCAGTTGATGAGTCGTCTTAGATGTGTCCAAAGGTCGTAGGATATGGGGTTTCCATATTTGTTATAGAGATAAACCGAGTCCATCAGCTCGCCGTAAATGTCTAACTGCAACTGCTGAGCCGCGGCGTTGCCGATCCTGACTGGAGATGAACCCTTGTACCCCTCCAGATGACTCAACGTGGTTTCGGTGGAAATGCGGTCGCCGTCAATTTTGTACATGATCTGCAAAGATCCGTCGGGGTTGAGATCATGACACCGCGCCTCCAGCCAATGCATGAACTTGGCAGCCTCTTCAGTAAAACCGATTCGCATCAGCCCGTAGAGCGTAAAGGCTGCGTCCCGAATCCAGGTAAATCGGTAGTCCCAGTTACGCTCGCCCCCCAGGTCCTCGGGGAGGCTGCACGTGGGGGCTGCAACGATGGCCCCGGTCGGTTCGAAGGTCATCAGTTTGAGCGCCAACGCGGACCGGTG
>JBFJNS010000148.1:0-7090 GCA_041618055.1 Binatia bacterium | reverse complement strand
TTTGCTAATCCGCGCCAGACGCCCTGCCTGTTCCAACTGGTCGATCCACAAGCGCATATCCTGAGCCATAATCGCTATCCTCCTGCTATAGGTACTGGTGAATTTTCTTTCCGTCAATCCATATCACGCCGCCGGGTCTCCGACCACTGAAAAGGCGAGCTTGAGGGAGAACAGTCCGGAATCACCGATATCGAACCGCTTCACTATCAGATTTTACTGAACCTCACCGGTGAGTGTGGCTCATTCGCTCTTGTCGTTAGGGTCGTCCGCTACTTCGAACGACGACGGGGGGTAGATAAAGCAATGGGCACGGGCTGAGTGGAAAGGCCACGCTGTAAGCACGAGCCGCGCGGCGCGGTAAAATCGTCGAGCCGAATTTCTAGCACTGCCCCCGGCCGCTGGGTCCGGGAGTCCTTCTCCCGCATCCAGGCGGCCGGGATGCCAACTTTTTCCTACCAGTGCCAAACCTGGTCGTGCCGGTCGATCAGCTCGGGAATCGCCTTTCGTTTCACGCGCTGAATGCCGGATACTAGTTCTCCGTTAATGAGTCCCCGCTCCATCAGGTCCTCCTCGACCACGAACACGGGAATCCCTTTTTCGATCATCTTCGATACATCCTTGTCGATTTCCGGCGGATGCGTCATCTTCATATCTCCAAAAACCAGACCCGACGCGTCCTGGCCTTTCGCCGCATAGTTGACGGCGTTTGCCCGCAGAAGAATTGAGATATCCGCGCCGCTATTTTTGAGCATATGACTCAGCCAGAGAACCGTATCATCCTGCTCTTCAATGGTCGCCCGATAGGCCGTCTCAACAATGTTCAGTATTTTTCCCATGACGTCCGACTCCTTTCTCCTACTTCGTAGGAATCACGAGGGTCGCATTGCTCGCGGCCGAGGCGTCCACGAAGTCTTTCGGTCCGCCACGACGGGGACCTTCGATCCAATCTCCCGCCCCGCGCTCGTCCACGCACAGGCCGCAGTTGACCCAATCCAGTTTGGAACCGTTCTGACCCGCAAGCTTGAAGAGCGCGCCGACCCAATCCTTTGTTGTCGGGTGCTGCTCCTGCTCCACGGTGGTTCCCTTGACCGGGTTCGGATGGGGTGCCTGGGCCTTCATGGTCAAGTTCACGGCTCCCTCATACGCGAAGACATTGACATTGTGCCCTTTCCGTAACGCGGCATCGATAATTCGCAGCGCGGTCGTCGAATTCGGCGACTCGTAGGGCGCATCCATAATGGCAACGGTAATCGTCTTTCCGCTAGTCATAACTCCCTCCCATAAGCTAGTGCCAAATCGCCTTGGTATCCGGCTCGAGCAGCATATCGACGATGCGATCAATATCGGCCACCTGTACGCCATCTGCCACTTTGCTGATGGCCCGCTCCTTGAGCGAAAACCCGTCTGCGAGAACCTTGACCTTGCTGCGAATCAGATTCGACACGACGTCGCTGTACGTCGAACCTTTACGAAGGGGCAGCACCCCATTCTGGATGAAAAATACCGTCGTCTCGTTGCCCCGGCCAGCGATGCCCTGAACCAGTTCGGAAAAATAGCGTGAGTCCGAGCTGTCGAAAGGATCACGCGACTCAATGACAAGATATTTTGCCATTAGACACCTCCTTTATGGCTGTCAAATTTTTTACGAACGCCGGGTGTTTAAGAAAAGTTCCCAGGAGTGAAAAAAACGCGGTGCAGCTACTTGCCCTATACGCATTTCTGTAACCGCTGTCAAGCGGCAAACCTATAACGCGCAACGATGACTGAAATCCTTAGATAAAGTAGCGACAACTCGCAAAGTACACCGAGTGCCGAATATTCCATTGACTCGTAATTCGGATTCCATTAGCTTCCGTTTAATGCGCGCCTTTAGCCTTACTTCTCTGTTTGGCCTTGGTGTACTCGCGCCCGACCGCCGCCGTGCGCTCAGCCTCGTGTACGCCACCAGCATTGCCGTGGTGATGGGCGTCAATTTCATTCAGCCCGCGTTGCCAGCGATGACGCAGCCATTCGGCATCAGCGATGCCGCGCTCGGCTTGGTGATGACCGTCTTCACTGCGCCGGCCATTTTCTTGGCGCCTCTGTTTGGCGTGGTCGCCGATCTATATGGCCGCCGTTTACTGCTGGCATGGGGGCTCATCCTGTATGGCCTTGCCGGCAGCGCGATGGCTTTTGCGCCGTCATTCTCCTGGCTGCTTGTCTTCAGGACAATTCAGGGGATCGCATACAGCGCCGTCATACCGTTGACCATCGTCCTTATCGCCGACCTGCTTGAAGGTGACAAGGAAATCGGCGGCCAGGGGCTAAAGGTCTTTCTGGACCGGGTGGGTTATCTGGTGCTGCCGCCACTCGGCGGGCTGCTCGCCACGATTGCCTGGTACTTGCCTTTCACGGTTTACATTGCCACCGTTCCCGTTGGCATCGCCGCCTTCTTCTGGCTGCCCGAGACAAGAGGCGCTCACGACAACAGCACCAAGGCCTATCTTGGAGACGTGCTTCGCCTCTCGCGCCACCCCCGACTTCTCATCGCATTCTCGGCCGGGTTTTTGCGCTTTTTCCTCGATTACGGATTTTTGACTTACTTTCCCCTCTTCCTGGTGCGCACCCACGGAATCTCAACGGCCGCTGCGGGAATTCTTTACACCTTCTTTTCCATCGGCGCGATGATCACGTCGAGCCAGGCGGGGCGCCTCGCCTCAGGCCGCGATAAGGCCCATCTTCTCTTTGTTGCATTTCTCGTCAGCGGGGTAGCGGTAACGGCCGTTCCTTTCATACCGGGCGTTTGGTTGGTGGGAAGCGCGTTGTTTTTCTACGGGCTGGCGAACGGGGTGATATCGCCGATGCAAAAAAGCTTGCTGACACAAAATGCGCCGGTGGAATTACGCGGCGGGATCGTTTCCTTGGACCGGGTGATTCAACAGGTTTCAAAAACAACCGCTACGTCCCTTGTCGGCCTTTTGCTGGTTTCGGCGGATTTATCGACCATATTCTGGTTTCTTGGTCTTCTCTCTCTGATCAGTGTCGCTCTGATGGCGGCGCTCTTGCCGAGAGCGGGCAAAGTCGCCGCTAACCGGGCAGCCTCTTAGAGAAGGCTCCTGCAATGCGACTCGTAGTCTCTGCTGTGCGAGTTTGGAGGCTGGCGCAGCACTGGTTCAAAACGTTTTGAACGATTGGAACTTTTTGAACGACTTGAATTCTTGCCGAGGCCCGTTGCCTTCGCTACGCAAGAGCCGCGCCCGGGGTCTCGTCGAAGTGGTGATGAGGAGCATCCCAAATCCCTCTAAATCTCCCTTGACAAAGGGAGACTTTAAAATTCCTCCCCTTTGGAAAAGGGGGAAGGGGGGATTGTGTGGACAAACGAATTCAATTCAATGAGTTTAAACCGGCTTTGAAGTTGCCCTAGAGTCGCACCTGGCTCTTTACGTAACCTGTAACTGCGGCGGCGCGGTTCACTCCTAGAACGCCTTAAATTCCGTCTCCTCGCGGCTCCGAGTTTCCAACTGGATGGTGGTATGCTCAATATTGAAACGGCTCCTGAGGATATCTTCGATGCCATTGAGCACTTCGTGGAAATCTCCTCCATTGTCGACGACAGCATGAGCGCTCAAGGTAAAGATCCCCGAAGATACCGCCCAGACGTGGAGATCGTGAACGTTCACGACACCATGCACTTCCTCGATGGTTCTCTGCACCTCATCCAGCCGAATTTCCTTCGGCACGGCTTGCATCAGAATACTCAGCGATTCGCGAATCAAACTCCAGGATGAATAAAGGATCAGGCAGCCGATGAAAACGCTGATGATGGGGTCCGCCACATACCACCCTGTGATGAGCATGACAATTCCCGCCAATAGCGCGCCCACAGAACCTACAGCATCGCTGATGACGTGCAGAAACGCCCCGTGCAGGTTTAAGTTTTTGTTCTGGGAATCGTACAAAATCAGCGCAGCCGCAATATTGACCAGAAGGCCCACCGTTGCGACAATGACCATTCCCTGGCTCTGCACTTCGGGCGGATCCCACAGCCGGTTGTAAGCCGCAGTGAAAATAACCCCGACAATGAGCCACAGCCCGAGCCCATTGAAGAGAGCCGCCAGAATCTCGAACCGATGATATCCATACGTACTCTGTGCCGTCGCTGGCCGCTGGGCAATGCGAAAAGCAAACAGGCTCAGAGCCAGCGCCCCCACGTCAGACAGCATGTGCCCCGCATCTGAGAGCAGGGCCAGGCTATTGGTAAGGAAACCGGCGATGAGCTCGGCAAAAAAATAGGTAAAGCTCAGGCCCAAGGCCAACTTGAGTCGTCGGATCTCGTTGTGTCGATTCATGCTGGACGATTAATTCCTAGGTTACCCTTCTCAATATCAAGGCTCAAGGGGTGCGCTACTAACCGAGCGTTCAAGGTTCCAGGTTCAACGCTCGATCCGGTCTCCTTCGCGCACGCTGGAAACGTGAACGGTGAACTGTTGCCCCGTTTACTCTGAGACTTTAGACGCACCGTGTCGTTTCTTTGCGGTCAGAAAATAAAGCCGGCCCGGGCTATTCATGAATCCTGCCACGGCTCCGGCCTCATCGCCGGCGCCAAAGTACAAATCGGCGCGCCGCAGACCGCGAATAGCGCCGCCGGTATCTTGGTTGAGAACGAAGCGCGCAAGCCGTTCCCAGCCGATCAACTGGCCGGCGTCATCCAGCACCGGCCTGTGAGTCGCGATGAAGGCCAGGGATCCCTTGGGAAACAGACGCGCGTCCGTGGCCATGGATCTGCCGGGCGTCAGCGGCACTTCAAGACTTCCCAGGGGCCCGTCTTCGACAATTCGAAAGAACACATAACTCTCATTGAATGACATGATGTCATTTCTTTGCGCGGGGTTTTCCGCGAGATATCGCCGCAGCCGTTGCATGGACATTTCCTCCCGGGCGATCGCTCCGTTGTCGATAAGCAGGCGCCCGATGCTGCGGTAAGGCCTCCCATTGCCGGCCGCATAGCCGACGTGGAGTTGCCTTCCGTCGGGCAAGCGCAAAATGCCCGAGCCCTGAATATGAAGGAAGAAGAGATCAATGGGATCTTTCACCCAAGCGATCTCAAAACCTTTTCCGCTGAGAATCCCGAGCTCATCGATTTCACGGCGGGAGTAATAAGGCACAAACCGCTCGCCTTCTACTCGCCCGAAAACCTTCTCGATACTCTTGACGGGCAGGAGCCTCACCCGCTCGGCCATCATCAGGTCAGTGGGCCTGCCGTAGATCGGATGGCGGTATTCTCCTTCGGGAAGCAGGCTACCTTCAATGACAGGCTGGTAATAGCCCGTGAACAAGACGTCCGATCCCTGGGGATCGCTGCTAGATGGCAAGAGCTCGAAACCGGACTCCAGCTCCCGTGCCAAACATTCCTTGCAGTCCCACTTTTCCAGCAAGGGCTCAAAAGCCAAGAGGGTCTCCAGGACCTCGCCCGCCGTGAACCGCCGCGGCCGCTCTCCTACGATGGCGTCTCGCGGCAGCTTTTCCAAGTATATACGGCTGCGGTTAATGGCGAGTCGCAGCGATTCACGGTCCGAATCATCCCTAACCGCCCAGGCGAGAGACGGCGCCGGCTGCGCCTTTAAGGTGGGAACAACCGGACCCAACAGCACTAAACAGATCGCCAGTACGCGGATTTGCACCGACACTCCTTGAAGCTGGCCTCGACTTCGTGCAACCATTCTACCATTGAACCATAAAGAAATAAGAGAAGAAGCGGCGCGGGTGCTCGACGAGCTCCCTCGGGAGTTCCGCGATCGGCTGGGTAACATGGCGATCGTCGTTGAGCCGCGGGCGAGCAAGAGAAAGCTACGGGCCATGGGCCTCGATCCGCAAGAAGATGTCCTCTACGGACTTTACGAAGGAATTCCCCTTCCGGAGCGTTCCATTTTTTCTCCACCCACGTTGCCCGACAAGATCACGATTTTCGCTGACACCCTGCTGGAAGATTTTCCCGACCCGGAAGAACTGCGCGAGCAGATTCGCCTCACCGTGCTGCACGAGCTTGCTCACTACTTCGGCATGGACGAGGATGAAATCGACAAACTGGGATACTAGCCAAGATGTTTCCAACAACTGTTGGAAAAAGAGTAAACACCCAGCCAGTCGGGGGCCTGGAGCGGATAACCGCAGTTCAAGTTTCTCAAAACGTTTTGAACGATTGAAACTTTTTGAACGAATTGAACTCTTAGGGAAGCGAGCCGTTTTCCATCCAAAAGGGTCGCGCCTGGATCCTCAATTAACTGTCTGTTGCGGAAAGCCAGTTAGTCCCTGATATCTTGCAGAAACCATTCCGTCGGCAGCTCCCGCCCCACCCCTTTTTGCTTCGCCAACTCAACGACCTTTCCCGCGCAAGCCGCGAATTGGAGGCCCTGCGTCCCGGCGTTGATGAAAAACGTAATCTGCTTCGGACTCGACCTGCCGCTTTCCTTTCCGGCTCGCACATCCATGAAGTATTTGAAGTAATCGCCTTTGTAGTTGTCCACCGCCGGGTTAGGAATCCGGCTGCGCTCCTCCGGCTGCCCGGCAATATAGCCGACGTTCCCGTGCAGGCGAATCATGCCCTCGTCCATCGCCTCGACGGTATTCCTGCCCAACTTGACGGATAGGTCGCAGCGCTTGATGACTTTCGGCCCCACCTCGCAGGCGCGCACACAGGTGATATGCGCCCCTTCCTTCAGCCATTCGGGCTTATCGAAAACGGTCTGAGTGGAATCCGTGCAGGTCGCAATGATATCGGCGCCCCTCACGACTTTCTCCGGGCTATCGACGGGAATCACTTCCAAATCCAATCTGCCGGTCATTTCCCTTGCGTACGCCTCCCGATTCGCCTTTGTTGGGCTATAGACTTTCACCTGCTTGAGCTCGCGGACTTCGTTGAAAGCCTCCAAGTAACTGCGCGCCATGCCGCCGGAACCGAACATGCCGACGACAGAGGCGTCTTCCCGCGCAAGATACTTGACGCCCAACCCCGCGCACCCGCCGACTCGCATGTGCTGCAACAACCCGTCATTGATGATGGCAAGTGGCTCTCCATTCCGTACGCTGAACACCATCACCAGACCGCACCACG
>JBFJNS010000147.1:0-7098 GCA_041618055.1 Binatia bacterium | reverse complement strand
CGCCGAATCGCTTCTTCCAGATGCCGCGTGTACAAAGCGGTTGTCGCCGTCACGCTCTCCTCTAGTTGTTCATGTATGATTGGTTCGATCGCCGGCCCGATGGAAAGGGCCAAGGAGCCGTCAGGCCGCCGGGTGGCAAACATGGGCAAGGTCACCGCACCGGTTCGCAGCGCCAGGGTCGCCGGACCGCGCGGCGCCGGTGATTTTTGACCCATAAAATCGACCATCACGTCACCGGATTTAAACTCATCGGCAATCACCAGAACGATCCTGTTCTCCCGTAGAGCTTTCAATATTCCGCGCACCGCTTCTCTGCGAGGCTTCGCCGAAATCGTATGAACTCCGACTTGCGTTCGATAGTCGTCGATCAGACGCGCGAAACGAGCATCCCCTGGTTGCTTGACCACCACGCTGAAAGGATATCCTCCAGCGGCCAACCGAGCCCCAATGAGGGCGAAGTTTCCTAGGTGGGCGCTCAGTGCCAAAACGCCCTTCCCCTTCGCCAGCGCGCGCTGCAGGTGTTCCTCTCCATCAAGTCGCATCGTTTCTATGATTTCCTCTTTCGCAAAATGCACCATGGAGGAGGTTTCCAATATTCCCCGCGCAAAATTCTGCCAGGCCCGCCACGCGAGGTCCTTTTGTTGTCCAAGCGTCGGCAATTGATCGCCAAGAGCCATGCCGACATTCTGCACCATTCGAGTGCGGTATTGCCAAAGCACGCCGAAAGACACCCGCGCAAGAAACGCTGTGCACCATAGAAGGACCCGGTCCGGGATCCGCGGCAGGATGGTCACGAAGCCCCTCAAGGTATATTCGCCGATTCGGTATCTGATCCCGTACAGAATTCGCCCCAGACGAGTTTTGTTCTTTCTTCTTCGCGGCCTCATAGCAGATTTATGAATGCCTTTTGCGTGGTTTGCAAGGGAGAGAACCGCCGAAGCATAAAAAAGGCGGTGAACGCCGTGAGCATTCACCGCCCTGCTAGTGTGGCGGCCAGGTCGGCTAGAGAATCCACCAAATCAACGGCTTGCCGCTTTGCGCAGGCGCAGGCTAGCTTTTCTCGCCGTCGGCATTCCTCTTTTTCCTTTAGCCTTCCTTGGCGTCAATTGATACACCTTGGCTCTGGAGTGACCCTCGACTTTCCTCGCTTTCCAATGCAAGAGCCCTTCCCGCACGTAGTCGGAATCGAACCCCAGCGTCTCGCAAACATTGGCAAAAGAGAAAAGCCAGTCACTATCCTGCTCCAAGATCCAGTTTTCCGCCTCCTGAAATAACACCCGGCTCTTGCCTTCCCTTGCGAACACGTATTTCTGGTAACAAGAGATGGCGTCTTCCAATACCGCAAGCAAAAGCTTCTTTTCGGGCTCCAGGTGCAGCTTTCGGCGAAAAGTCTCTAAATACTGGTCTGGCATAAGGGTGTCGGGCTGGAATAGCGACGTCACCCTTTCTTCCATGCTCAGTCCTGTTTCGTAAGTCATCATAACCACCTCCCTATCGGGTACGGCCTGCTCGAAACTCGGATGCTGCATTTCCCATCCTTGTCACGCCGCACTCGAGAGAGAAGAGGATTGCGCAGAAACCCGACAAGGCGTTCGTTGCAAATCGGCCAGAGTCGTTTTGGTAATAACCTCGTTTACCTTTCGCTGGATCTCGCCCCATATGCCGACCATCGCGCAACGAGGCTCCTGATCACAGTGATGTTCCTCGCTCATACAAACGTTGATGGCTATCGGCCCTTCGATGGCCTCGATCACCTGCTGGACCGAGATTTGTCCCGGCGACCGAGCCAAAGTGTAGCCCCCGCAAGGCCCGCGTTTCGATTGAATAAGCCCACCGCGCATGAGATCTTGAATGATCTTCTCCAAAAATTTTTTCGGTACGCCCTGCCGTTGTGAAATCTCGGCTATCGAAGAGCACTTATTCGGATCTTGGCCAGCCAGATAGATGATCGCGCGCAAACCATAATCCACGCGACGCGGAATCTGCATCAGTCCCATGATTACCCCCTTGCTCCGATCCTGCTGGGCACCTTCTGGACCGACCCTTGATTCCGTTCCTGGGTTCCTAATTTGCCCAAAGCCGAGAGCCCTCGAAGTCTTTGGACGATCAAAGGCACCTTTTCGTTCACAGACCGTACCTCTTCCTCTGTATTAAAACGACTTAAACTGAATCGCACCGCCCCCTGGAGCCAATCGGGCGGCACTTTCATTGCCCGCAGCACGTGCGAAGGTTCGGCTGATCCGGCCGTACAGGCAGAACCCGTAGAAGCGCAAATGCCATATTGGTCTAGGAGAACCAGGACAGCCTCGCCCTCCAGGTATCTAAAACTGATGTTCACGGTATTGGGCAACCGATTCGCGCGCCGGCCGTTGATCACGGCATCGGGGCAAGATTCGAGCAGTCCTTTCTCCAGTTGATCGCGCAGAGATCTGATGCGCTTCGTGTCCTCGTCCAGATGACTCGCGGCCAATTCCGCGGCCCTCCCCATCGCCACGATTCCAGCAACGTTCTCCGTGCCGGCCCGGCGATTTTTCTCCTGGTGTCCTCCGATCAGGAAGGGCGGCAATGTCAATCCGCGACGCATGTAAAGGGCACCAATGCCTTTCGGCGCATGAAACTTGTGTCCTGAAATCGTGAGCAGATCAAAGGGGCTGCTCTTCACCTTCATGAGTAGCTTCCCGGCAACTTGCACCGCGTCCACATGAAACGGAATGCCTCTGGCTTTAACGATTTCGCCGATTTCCTCTACGGGAAAGATGACTCCGGTTTCATTGTTGGCGGCCATGATGGAGACCAAAGCCGTGTCGTCCGTCAAAGAATCGCGCAGCTCGTCCAAATCCAGCATGCCGTCCTGATCCACGCCGAGCCAGGTGACCCGATAGCCTTTCTTCTCCAAATGCTGACAGAGTCCGTGAACCGCAGGATGTTCAACCTGGGTCGTCACGATATGGCGCCGGTCAGGCCTGGCCTCCAACATTCCACGGATGGCCGTGCTATCTCCTTCGGTGCCGCAGCTCGTAAACATGACCTCAACGGGGTCCGCGGCGCCGATCAGCGCTGCGACCTGCGCTCTAGCGTCGCCGATGTTCTTAGCCACTTGGCTGCCGAAGCGATGAATACTTGAGGGGTTGCCGTACCACTCCTTTAAGAAGGGGGCCATGGCGTCAAACACTTCAGGCAGAACTCGCGTCGTAGCGTTATTGTCGAAGTAGATTTCCGTTCCCATGGAAAAAATCCCGTCAGCCACCAAAACGAGCGAATGCGCCAGGCCGCCCGTTCATCCGACACTGCCCTCCAGGCTCACACCTAAGAGTTTTTGCGCCTCCACGGCAAACTCCATAGGAAGTTCGCGGAAGACTTGTTTGCAGAAACCACTGACGATCATATTGACGGCATCCTCGGTGGAAATACCGCGCTGGCGGCAGTAAAACAGCTGGTCCTCGCCGATTTTCGACGTCGATGCTTCATGTTCCACTTGCGCGCTGTTATTCAACACCTCCAGATATGGGAAAGTGTGCGCCCCACATTGATCTCCCAAAAGCAAGGAATCGCACTGAGAATAATTGCGCGCTCCTTGGGCGCCTTTCATGACCTTGACCAATCCCCGGTACGTGTTCTGTCCATGCCCCGCAGAAATTCCTTTGGAAATAATCGTGCTTTTCGTATTCTTCCCGATATGGATCATCTTAGTGCCGGTGTCCGCCTGCTGGTAGTTGTTGGTTAGGGCCACCGAATAAAACTCGCCGACAGAGTCATCGCCCTGCAGAATGCAACTCGGATATTTCCATGTAATGGCGGATCCCGTCTCCACTTGTGTCCACGAGATCTTGGAGCGTTTTCCGAGGCACTTACCGCGCTTGGTCACAAAATTATAGATACCGCCTCTGCCTTCCGCGTCGCCCGGATACCAGTTTTGCACCGTCGAGTATTTGATCTGCGCCTCATCGTGCGCAATGAGTTCGACCACGGCGGCATGCAGTTGATTCTTGTCCCGCATCGGCGCCGTGCATCCTTCCAGATAACTCACGTAGCTTTTGTCGTCCGCGATGATAAGGGTCCGTTCGAACTGTCCCGTTTCTGCAGCATTGATGCGGAAATAGGTGGACAATTCCATGGGACAGCGCACTCCCTTAGGAATGTAGCAAAAGGACCCGTCGCTGAAGACCGCCGAGTTCAACGCAGCAAAAAAATTATCGGTATAAGGAACGACCGAACCGAGGTATTTTTGCACGAGATCCGGGTGATTTTGCACGGCTTCCGAAAAGGAGCCAAAAATTATGCCAAGCTCCGCCAGCTTGCCTTTAAATGTCGTCGCCACGGAGACGCTGTCGAATACGGCGTCGACCGCGACCCCCGCGAGCAGTTCCTGCTCACGCAGCGGAATTCCGAGCTTCTCGTAGGTTTTCAAAAGTTCGGGATCCACTTCCTCAAGACTCTTGGGCCGGTCCGACTTGGCTTTCGGCGCCGAGTAGTAACGGATCGCCCCATAGTCGATGGGGGGATAGTGCACCTTCGCCCACTTCGGCTCTGCCTGCGCCTTTGCCAACTTGCTCCAGTAACGATAGGCCTTCAAGCGCCAGTCGAGCATGAATTCCGGCTCATTCTTCTTTGCCGAAATGATGCGGATGATTTCTTCGCTTAACCCCGGCGGTACGGTATCCGCTTCTATCTCCGTGACAAATCCGTACTTGTACTCGCGGCGGGCAAGATCTTCGACGGTGTTTGTTCTCGGCTTCATGATCGCGAAATCCTCAAAACCTCTTTAGACGGTAAAGGATGTCCCACATCCACAAGATTTTTTGACATTGGGGTTTTGAAATACGAACCCCGATTGCATCAACTCGTCCTTGTAATCCAACTCCGTGCCCGCAAGATAGAGCAAGCTTTTCATATCGACCACGACCTTCGCTCCATCTTTCTCAAAAATTTTGTCGCTTCCCTTGGGCAAGTCCAAATCAAGCTTGTACTGGAGGCCTGAGCAACCGCCGCCTACCACCTTGACTCTCAACCCCTGTCCCTCCTTCTTCTCGGCGGCAAGGAGTTCCTTAATCCTTGCTGCGGCACGATCGGTCAAGCTAATGTCTATGGCCATACATCCTCCTAGCCCGGCAAATGCCTAGGAAACTCTTTCCGGCACTTTGAATTCCGCTTTCGCTCGCAAAGGCGCTTTGGCCTGCTTTGATTTGTAAACGGCTGACATCTCACGCAGCCGCCGCACCTCTTCCACCACGCGCTGCACGGTGTAGTCGACTTCTTCTTCCGTGTTAAACCGGCCGAGCCCGAATCGAATGGTCGAGTGCGCCAACGGCTCTGCCAATCCGATCGCCCTTAGAACGTGGGAAGGCTCGAGACTTGCGGACGTGCACGCAGAGCCCGTCGAAACCGCGATTTCTTTCAGCGCCATCAAAAGAGATTCCCCTTCAACATAGGAAAAACTCATGTTCAAGTTTCCGGCTAGTCGCTGCGACGGATGACCATTGACGTAGACTTCTTCCAGTTGAGCCACAATCCCCGCCTGGAGTCGTTCTCGTAATTTCACGAGCTTCTCGCTCTCGGCCCGCATTTCTTTCGCCGCGATTTCGCAAGCCATGCCTAGACCCACGATTCCCGGGACGTTCAGCGTACCCGAACGCATCCCCCGCTCATGTCCGCCGCCGTCGATCTGAGAATGCAACTTCACCCTTGGCTTTGTGGATCGCACGTAGAGAGCCCCTACGCCTTTGGGCCCGTACATCTTGTGCGCGGTCAGTGAGAGGAGATCGATGCCCATCTCCTCGACATCCATGGGGATCTTACCCACACCTTGAGTGGCGTCGCTATGAAACAGGATCCCCTTCTCCTTGGCCAGACGTCCGATTTCCCTGATTGGCTCGATGGTTCCAATTTCATTATTCGCGGCCATGATGGAGATAAGGATCGTTTTGGCCGTCAGCGCCTCGCGAAGTCGCGCGATGTCCAAGATTCCGTCTGACCCGACCGGCAGATAGGTCACTTGATACCCCTTCTTCTCCAGAGCCTTGCAACTATCCAGAACAGCTTTGTGTTCAATGGCGCAAGTCACGATATGATTGCCCTTCTGACTGTACGCCTCGGCGATTCCTTTGATCGCCAGATTATCCGACTCCGTCGCACCGCTCGTGAAAATGATTTCTCGGGGCGAGGCCGCGTGAATACAACGTGCGACTTGCTCCCGCGCGCTATCCACCGCGGCTTCGCTCTCCCAGCCAAAAACATGATTTCGGCTGGCAGCATTCCCGTACTTCTCGGTGAAATAGGGAAGCATAGCATCCAACACGCGCGGGTCCACCTGGGTGGTGGCATGATTATCCATGTAAATTGGTATCTTCATCACTGGAGAATTCTCTGCACGTAGCATTACGGCTCATCGAATACTATCAAGCCGTGCTGTCAAGGCGTTTCCGACTAAATCAGTCTGATATAACATAGCCGATATGTCCGTCGGAGTCAACGAAATAAGCGTTGCAAAGTAAGTATTTGAAATACCTTACGAATTTGGCAAAAGAGACTTGCTCTCGGCTTCTGGTAAAGGCAATACTGCCTCACGCCAGTGTTTTTGCCAAATACTGACCCGTATATGAGTCCTTGGCGACAGCGATGGATTCCGGCCGGCCCGCCGCAACTACTTGGCCACCTTTCTCACCACCCTCAGGTCCCAGATCGATGATGTAATCCGCACTCTTAATGACATCGAGATTATGTTCTACGATGATAATGGTATTTCCTGAATCTGTTAGACGATGGAGTATGCTCAGAAGTTTCTCGATATCGGCATAATGGAGCCCCGCCGTCGGCTCGTCGAGAATATAGAGCGACCTGCCCGCAGATTTTCTGCTAAGCTCCTTTGCCAGCTTGACTCTCTGGGCCTCGCCGCCCGACAGGGTCGATGCAGGTTGACCCAGCCTGAGATAGCCCAACCCTACTTCCCCTAGCAGCCGCAGTTTCGGCAAAACTGAGGGAATATTGCCGAGCACCTCCAATGCTTCGCTAACGGTCAATTCGAGAACATCGGCGATGTTCAAACCTTTGTACCTTATCTCGAGGGTTTCACGATTATAGCGCCGACCCCGACAGCCGTCG
>JBFJNS010000146.1:0-7126 GCA_041618055.1 Binatia bacterium | reverse complement strand
CGACAGGGTGCGGGCGAACCGAGCCGTCTCGAACTTGCGCACCAAGTCTCCGAAGAGCCATGCCCGCAAGCAGAACCGGTCAAACTCCGCTCGGCCCTCCGGAGTGCGTACGTAGTAGGTGGCTCCCACCATACCTACGACGAAGAGAAGCGCGATGAGCCACCCATACTGGCTCAGGGCCTCGCTGAAATCAATGACCACCTTGGTAAGCCATGGGACAGCCGGCCCCACGTCCTTAAAAATCAAGGCGAACCGCGGTATGACATAGATGAAAAGGATAATCAGCGACAGGCCGGCGGCGGCGGCGAGGATGACCGGGTAAATCAAGGCGGATTTTATATCTTCCTTCAGAGCCTGGGAATGCTCGAGGTACTCCGCCAGATAGCGCAAGACTCCTTCCAGGATTCCACCCGCCTCACCGGCACGAATCATGTTCACATAGAGTTTGGGAAACACGTCCGCATGCTCTGCCATGGACGAGGCCAGGGACTTACCGGCGCGCACCGCCTCGAGAAGCATGCGCATCACATTGCTGAACTCTTCCCCCTCGATGAGACTGCTTAGAATCGACAGGCTGCGGTCAAGGGGCAATCCGGCGGCCAAAAGTGTTCCCAGCTCCTGCGTGAACTGGAGCAACTGTTGCTGATTGACTTTGCGTCTGGGGAAGAGCGGTAGGCGCCCCTGCGATGCAGCGACCGAGCGGTCGCCGGGGCTGGCAATCCGCAGTGGAGTACAACCCATTTCGTGCAGACGCGCAACCACCCCGAACTCTGCGTCGGCTTCCATGACACCTTCGACGATCTTACCCGCCTGGTCCGCGGCCCGGTATTGAAAGAAAGCCATGGCTATCCAAATGTTTCGTTCAACAGCTCAACCGTTTGAAAGTTCAACGTGAGAGATCCCGATGGCATGTGGACCTGCACAGTTCTCAAACTTCTTCCCTCGTGACCCTTAGCACCTCGGCCAGCGTTGTAACGCCCTGACGCACTTTGTCCCAGCCGTCCTCCCGCAGAAGACGCATTCCTTGCTGCATCGCGGCAGCGCGAATGGAGCCCGCGTCCGCCCGTTGAACGATGATCTTGGTGAGTTCCGAATTAACCGGCAAAAGCTCAAAAATACCGACACGGCCATAGTAACCGGTACCGCTGCACGCGTCGCACCCCACGGCTTCCCAAACCGTTTGCGATGCGCTGCCGAAAACTTCGAAACCAACCTCCTGGACATCGATCCCCGTAAAAGGCACCTCCCTGCGACAAGGCACGCAGAGCCGGCGAACCAACCGCTGCGCCAACACACCCAGAAGCGACGACGATAGCAGATAGTCCTGAACGCCCATTTCAAGCAATCGGGAAATCGCCCCGGCGGCATCGTTCGTATGCAACGTTGAAAACACCAAGTGGCCCGTCAATGCCGCCTGCACCGCAATCTCCGCGGTTTCGAAATCACGAATTTCACCGACCATGATGACATCGGGGTCCTGGCGTACGATCGAACGCAGGCCGTTGGCGAAGGTCAGCCCGATCTGCGGTTTAACCTGAATTTGATTTACACCCGTCAATTGATATTCAACGGGGTCTTCAATAGTGATAATTTTTTTGCCTGGGTCGTTGATCTTCTGCAAGGCGCCGTAGAGGGTGGTGGTCTTGCCGCTGCCCGTGGGACCGGTTACCAGAATCATGCCGTGCGGCTTGGATATCATGTCGTTGAACTGTTGCAGAATCCCGGACGGAAAACCGAGGGCTTCCAAATCGGTGAAAATCTGCCCCCGCTCCAGGAGACGAATGACAACGCTCTCCCCGTAAAGCGTCGGGATGGTCGCGATGCGCAGATCGACATCCTTGCCCGCAAGCCGGATTTTGATCCGCCCATCCTGAGGCAGCCGTCGCTCGGCGATATTCAGTTGAGCAAGAATCTTCAGGCGCGAGATCACAGCCGCTCGCAGTTGGCGCGGCGGCGGTTCCACTTCATGCAAGATGCCGTCAATGCGATAGCGCACTTTGAGTTGGCTTTCGAAAGGTTCGATGTGGATATCCGACGCCCGGCTTTCAAGGGCGCGAACGAGCATTTGATTGACCAAACGAATGACCGGCACCTCTGATGCCATATCGCGCAGGTGTGCCACGTCTTCCTCGTCCACTGCCCCTTCAATCTCCCGACCCACGGCGGTTTGAGCGGCCTCCGACGAGTAGCCGTTGCCAAAAAGCGCCTCGATTCTTGCGGCGATTTCCTTTTCCTTTGCGAGTACCGGCTTCACCCGCAGACCCACCGCCAGTTCCAAGGCGTGGAGCCGCGACAAGTCAAGGGGGTCCGCCACAGCCACCAGCAGCTCCCGCCCCTCAAACTGCAGGGGAACCATTCGCGCCAGTTTAAGAAACTCCACCATGCCCGGTGCGAACTCCATCGGCAGTGGAGTCGGGGGAAGGTCTTTCAAGGATACCAGAGGGATGTCGAAATGATCGCGCATGACCGGCAGGAGGTCGTCTTCGGACAGGAAACCCAGTTCCACAACGAGCCTGGTCAACGGCGCCTGTTGTTCTTGCTGCAGCTTCATGACCCGGTCTATCTCGTCTTCTGAGAGAAGCCGGCGCTCAACGAGTCTTTCCGCGAGTGTTAGACGGGATTCCATTGCACGTGCGGTATTGCCCAAAGTCGGCTAGTTCCGCCGCTGCGCTCGACCATAACGGTCCTCCAAGCGCACGACGTCATCGAGCTCAGGGGTTGAGACTTCTAAAACCTCGCAGTCCTCCACCGCGATCATACGATGTTTCATACCCGGCATGATATGGAGGCAATCGCCTGGCCGAAGGCTGATTGTCGTCCGATGGCCGCCGTTCTCCACATCCATCTCCATCAGACCGCTCAGCAGTCTCACCGTTTCATCCTTTACCCGATGATACTGATAGCTAAGAGATTCCCCCTTTTTAATATGGAGAATTTTCCCCGCATAGCGTTCAGTTTGAGCCCATATAAGCTCGTAACCCCATGGTTTGTCAACAATTCTTCCCCTATGGATCAACTCAGCCATGCTTAAATCGAAGTCATGATACCAGATTCCGGCAGCAGGTTAAACGAATCCTTTTCGGTGGCCCGCACCGTGGCGCGTGCTTCATTGAACGCGACAGGCCGCCAGGAAGCGATCAGAACAGACAAAGGGAACCGTCAAAAAAGGAGGAGATCGCCGCACGCTTCATTTCCCGGCCCCTGGTCTCCGGGCCAGGCGAGCGGCGCAACCGGAAATTCATGGGCTCCGACCTAATGTCGATTTCTTCATTCAAGTTGTTTGTTAAGTCGTCTAGCCCGGGTTTCGGGCGGGTTCTCGCTTAAGCATGTTTTGCTCGACTGCCGGACCCTCGCCGGCGGACCGGTCAGCGCGTGCCTGCAGTTGTATTAAAGCAAACAGAGAAAAAAAGAAAATCCGCGTGCTGTGATGGTAAAAGGGAACATCGCCCAGTCCCGTGACGGCTGCGGCGATCCATGCTGCCGCCAAACCGAGCGCGTTGAGCCTATCTTTTCCGTCCTTTGACCGGGTGCGTCGCCAACTCAACATGAACGCTTGCCCAAGCAGTATGATGAATGAACCGAGCCCCAAAAGACCGGTTTCGGCGAATAGTTCGGCGTACACGTTATGCGCGTGCCAGACGGGCCAACCTTCGTAGATCGTTCCCTTAAAGGTTTCTCGCAACGCCTCCTTCAGCCGACCGCGCCCATACCCAATACCAAGAACGGGATTTTCCATACCGATAGCCACAGCGGCGGTCATGACTCGGACCCGGTCACTCAGAGCTGAATCTGCCTGCGGGCTCATGAATGTCGCGAGTCGCTCGCGCAAAGGCGTAATCGAGAGCATCAAGGCAACAGGCAGAAGTATCATCAATAAACCTGCCGTCCACTTCCTGAGCGCGAAAGCCAGGAACAGCATTGACGTGGCCCAACCCAACCAGGCGCCCCTGGAATACGTCAGTAACAGGCCAAGCATCTGAATGGCACCGGAAAAGTAACCCAGGCCGCGCAGAAAACCCTTTTCCGCGGCGGCGACAGACAATGCGAGTGGGATACTCATTGAAAACACATAGCCGGCGGTGTTCGCATGATCCAGCGGGTAAGCGAGTCTCTCCGAGAGGCTCAACTTGAGCACGGCCGGATCATGGACAAGTCCGCGCACGACCAGAATCATCGGGAGCAAGGCTAACCCCAAAAAGAGCAGACGCGTCTTATGGTTTTCCGCAAACAGGTCCAGCAGCATCACTGCGTGCGCGCATGCAAACAGGAAATAGGGGTAATCGCCCGCGTTGCGAAAATAAGGCAAAAGAGAGGCGGTTACAAAAATGAAAAAAAAGACAAGCGGCGCTGGAAAAAGACGCTTCGACTGGAGCTCTTGCGAACGGCCCTTGTCGAACCAGAGCGCCAGCTTCCAGACAAGCCAGAAGAAAAATGTTGTTCGTGAAACGCTCCAAGCGCTGACGCTGCCCCCTGGGAAGAAGTCAAAACCACCGATACCGAGGAGGATGATCGAAAGGCTGAGAAAGAAATATACCCCCCACCCCCACCACGGTATTAATTTGTTCATCTCTCAGAAGGAAATTGCACTAGGCAGTCACGTTAGATTTCTTGCTTACGCATCGCTAGGTTTCCTGGTGATAAAGCCGCCGAAAACTGTGCGCGCTAGTATCTTGACGTCACGCCAAAGAGACCAATGTTCGATATAATCGAGATCGTACCTAATTCGCGCTTCGAGAGAAGTATTCCCCCGCCAACCGTGAATCTGCGCCCACCCCGTCATACCCGCTTTAACCTTGTGACGTAGCATATACTTCGGAATGGATTTGCGAAATTCGTCTATCAAGGGAGGCCTTTCGGGCCGTGGCCCCACCAGGCTCATCTCTCCTTTCAACACGTTGATGAGCTGCGGCAGTTCATCCAAGCTCAACGGTCGTAGCCATCGGCCCAAAGCAGTCACACGAGTGTCGTTGTCCACCGCCCATGTCGGACCGGTTAGCCTTTCGGCCTCCTCAATCATGGTTCGGAACTTGAGCATCTGGAAACGCCTTCCATCCAACCCCATCCGCTCTTGGCGGTAGAAAATGGGCCCCGGGGATGTCATTCTGATGCCCAGCGCAATCAGGGCCATGAGGGGAGCAAAAACAACCAACGCCACCCCGCCCAGCGCAACATCGAGCATTCTCTTGACAACGGCATGCCAGCCGTAAAGCGGTGAATCCTGCAAACTTATAATTTGCAAGCCATCGAAGGCTTCCACATGGCCGCCCAAAAGCATCAAATCGCCTAGATCGGGCACAAAATAAATCGTCACGGGTTCGTCGCCCAGCCAACTCCGGATTTCCTTTAGTTTCGAGGCCTCCTCCATGGGGAGGGTGACGAACACCTGGTCGATATTTCCTGCCCTGACAAGGCTCAAGATCTCTTCCTGGCTCTTGCGCAAATGTTCTTGCCCAACCAACGGCTCAAGGGTTGAACCCTCGCCGATAAAGCTAACGCCTGCAACCTGAAGTCCCAAGTGACGATACCATTCGAGCTTTTGCACCAATCGGCACGCTTGGCC
The DNA here is from genome assembly GCA_041618055.1 of Binatia bacterium. Lineage (GTDB taxonomy): Bacteria > Desulfobacterota > Binatia > UBA9968 > UBA9968 > JBFJNS01. Next base: position 1,566 of record JBFJNS010000146.1, on the reverse strand, counting down.
GGGAGTTCCGATCACCGCGACATGCCGCAGGTTATAGCCTCTTCGCCGCAAGAATCGTAAGCCCTCGCGGGCCGTAAAACGGCTAAGATTCAGCAGGCCAAAGGCTCCTGCAAAAAACAGCACGACGACAATTCGGGAAAGAACGATTTCGCGAAACAGGAAGATAAGTCCCAGAAAAATGAGCAGAGCGAGGCAACTGCCCTTCAAAATGTCCGCCGTCTCGCGCCAGTGAGTCGATAACCGACGAGGCCGATAGAGATCGAGTAACACAAATACCGCCGGCCAAATACCCAGGATCAACAGCCAGGCGAAAAGGTAATGTTGAAACAGGTAGAACTCAGGAGCGGGGAACACTTTCGTGTGAAACCTCGCTAAATAGGCAAACCACCACGCCAGACTTATAAAGAATAAGTCGTTCAAGACCATGAGGCCTTTAAAAAACTGGCTATGGTGCTTTAGCATGTTCCAACAGGTCTCTTAGCGCGCGCCCAGCCGCATTTCAACATAATCCCGCATCGCAGCTTTGAACCTGCCCCTCGAGAAATGAGAGGCGTGTTCTCTAATCGAAACTGGATCGAAGAGATGCTTGTTCCGCTGAAACAATAAGACCGCTTCCGTGAGACTTTCCGAGCTCAATTCCGGGAAGAAAATCCCCGTAGGCCTGCCGGACGACGTTGCGCAGCCCTCGCAAGAACGCAGTGGGACCACACTTTCGATCACGCCGCCTCTGCCGTACGCAATCACCGGGCGGCCGCTCGCCTGCGCCTCGAGCGGCGCGATGCCAAAATCCTCCTCCCCGGGAAGGATAAGAGCCTGGCACGAAGCATAGAGACTGGGCAAGGCCTCTTGATCGACCCAGCCCAAGAAGTCAACGTTCGGCTCCGCCATGGCTTCAAGCTTCTTGCGCAACGGTCCATCGCCTGCGATTTTTAGCGGTATTTTAAGCTCATTGAATGCGGCAATGGCAATATCAACTCTCTTATAGGGAACCAGAGCCGAAACTAGCAGATAATAGGGCGCCTGCCTGTCCGCCAAGTAGAAACGCTCGAAATCAACGGGTGGATGAATAACGGTCGCCTCTCGCCCATATAGTTTCTTGATTTTGGCCGCCACGTTCCCGGAGTTAGCGAGGAAGAAATCCACCCTGGCGGATGAACGGAGATCCCACGCTTGAAGATACCGGCGCCACAAGATCATGCCCGCCCGCGCCAACCGGCCGGAGTCCGAACCAAAATAGGAATCGTACATGTCCCAGACGTAACGCATGGGCGCATGAACATAGGATATGTGAAGGGCTCCGAGCGGGACGATTCCCTTGGCTACGCAATGGCTGCTGGAGAGCACCAGGTCGTAATTTTTCAGAGTGAAACGCTCTATGGCGCTTGGGAATAGAGGCAGACAATAGCGGTAATAATGGCGAACGCCGGGGAGTTTATTGAGCCAAGAGCCACGGACATTGACAGACCGAATAACAGGCGAAACCTTTTCGGGAAGGTAGATCAGGGTATAAAGATCCGCTTCGGGGAAAAGCTCGCAAAAAACTTCAAGGCATTTTTCCCCTCCTCT
>JBFJNS010000145.1:0-7126 GCA_041618055.1 Binatia bacterium | reverse complement strand
GCGAGAATGAGCGAGACTGAACTGGTGAATTTGATATTCCTTCCAGGATTCTCGACCACCGACAAGGTCACGACTCTGTCTGGGCGAGGGGTCGGCATGGAGGTGGTCAAAACAAGTATTGAGAAAATCGGCGGCATCGCCGAGATTCAGAGCCGACGGGGCCAGGGCACAACCGTTAGAATCAGAATCCCTCTGACGCTTGCAATCATTCCAGCGCTCTTGGTGACCAGCGGCGGCGATCGCTATGCAATACCGCAGGCGAGTGTGCTGGAGATTGTGCGCCTCGAAGGAGATCAGCGGCGCAGCCGAATGGAATGGCTTCATGACGCGCCGGCCTGCCGGCTGCGAGGAGAACTGCTGCCTTTAATCTATTTAAATCACGAGTTCAAGGTGGAAGAGAAGGTGCAGCGCACCGATAACCAGAGCATTAACCTTTTGGTGCTCCGTGCCGACAAACGGAAGTTTGGGCTGGTTGTCGATGCCATCGAAGATACCGACGAGATCGTAGCCAAGCCGCTTGGCAGGCATCTCAAAGGTATTGGCGTCTTTTCTGGTGCCACAATTATGAGCGACGGGAAGGTCGCTCTGATCCTGGACGTTCTCGGCATATCGCGCAAGGCCGGAGAGGCCGACGTGATGCCGGAGAGCGGGCAGAAACCATTGCCAAGTGTGTCGGAAGAGCCTCCAGATGTGCGCGACGGCTTGCTCATCGTTCGCCATGGCAAGGAAAAACGAGTGGGCATCACCCTGTCGCAGGTGGCTCGGGTGGAAGAGTTTGCACGATCCCTGATCGAAAATAGCAGCCTGCGCCAGGTGGTACAGTACCGTGGTTCCATCATGCCTTTGATTCGTCTTGGCCAAGTGCTCGGTGAGGACTCACACGTGCCGGATGAAGGAAAAGCGAATATTCAGGCCGTGGTGTATTGCAACCGCGGACGAAGCGTGGGGCTGGTAGTGGACCAAGTCATCGACATTGTCGAGGCACCGGTAACGATAAGCCGCAACGACCAAATTCACGGGATTAGCGGCTCCGCGATAGTCCAGGGACGCGTTATCGATCTGGTGGACGCTCGCGCAGTTATCGAGGCAGTGGAGCCAGGATTCTTCGACCAATCCGAAGCGGCGTGAGCCGCGGGGCAGCGATGAAAAAGACGATGTCAACTTTTTACTTGAACCGGCTTTTGTTCGGTGTCGAGGTGAGTCGTGTTAAGGAAGTCGTTCCCTATCAGGAAGCCACCCGGGTGCCTCTGGCAGCAGCAGCGGTGCAGGGGCTTATGAATCTGCGCGGACAAATCGTAACTGCCCTGGATCTCAGACGAAGACTCGGGTTTCCAGATTGTGCCTCCGACCAACGTCCGGTGAACCTCGTGATGCGCGACGGCGAAGACCTGGTGAGTTTCTTGGTCGACGAGATGGGTGACATCGTCGAAGTTGAGGAGGGCGCCTTCGAGCCGCTGCCGCCAACATTGCAAGGAGAAGCTCGACAATTCATCCAGGCTGTGTGCAAGCTCCAAGATCGCTTTTTGCTCATTCTGGACGACGACAAAGCGCTGAACGGTACGTTTTAGAGATTATGGAGCCGACGTTTTCTCATTTACCGACTTTTCCTCCAGCAATCCTTTTGCGCCGAGAAGTCGTTAAGACCGAGAGCGATGTCGTCGGAGATAAACATTCCCATGAAGAACCATAGCATCGCCGGCCTCCGCGGCAGTTCGGGCAACCGCCTAACGTTGCGCATCAACATAGTCATTGGAGTTGCGCTGATCGTTATCTCGGCAGCGTCAGCTTTCGTTGGATCGATGCTGCAGCGACGCTCCCTGCTCAAAGGATTAGAACAGCAAACCGCTCAATTGAGCGAGATTCTGGCGGTGAATGTGGCCGCACCTCTATCGACCTTGGATCAAGAAAAACTCAACGCGTTTGTTCTCGGCTTTGGCAAGGAGCCTTCTGTTCGATTTGTCCGAATCGAGGACACGACAGGCAACGTGGTTGCTGTTTTCGGAGACTCTCAGGATTCACACGGCCGCATAGTCGCCCGGCGCTTCTCGAGAGTGGGCCATAAAGTCGTGGGCTCTGTCGTTCTCGGGATGGCCACGGATGGAGTCGACCAACTGATGAATGAGAACTGGAAATTCGTCCTAGGTCGGGAGGCGGTCCTGTTTTTGGTGCTGCTGTCACTTCTTTTTTATCTCCTCCGTTGGCAAGTTACCCAGCCCGTGCAAGAGATGAACAGGCTGCTGCAGGGAGCGCATGAGACGGACGATCTTACCCTTCGCCTTCGGCATCAGCGGGAGGACGAAATAGGGGAAATGTCGCGTTGGTTTAACATGTTCGTCGAAAAAATTGAAAAACTGGTGCATGCCGTGGCGTATAATGCCGAGACGCTAGCAAGTTCTGCGGAAGAACTGACAGCAGTGAGCCATCAGATGAGTTCCAACGCCGAGGAGACGTCGGCACAAACCAGCGTCGTGGCCGCAGCCTCCCAGCAGGTGGGTAAAAATGTCCAGACGGTGTCGACCGGAACCGAGCAGATGAATGCCTCTATCAAGGAAATTGCCATGAACGCCAGTGCGGCGGCGCGAGTGGCAAGCAACGCCGTCGCGCTGGCACAGAACACTAACAGCACGGTCAGCAAGTTAGGGGAGTCGAGTGCGGAGATCGGGCAAGTGATCAAAGTGATCACGTCCATCGCCGAGCAAACCAATCTGCTGGCGCTAAACGCAACGATCGAGGCGGCCAGAGCGGGCGAGGCCGGCAAAGGATTTTCGATTGTGGCGAACGAGGTCAAAGAGCTGGCCAAACAGACAGGCAAGGCGACGGAGGACATCAGCCAAAGAATAAAGTCCATACAAGCGAACACGGAGGATGCCGTCAAGGCCATTGGAAAGATCAGCGAAGTGATCAACCAGATCAGCGACATCTCGAATTCGATCGCAAGCGCCGTGGAAGAGCAGTCCGTGACGACGGCGGAGATCAGCCGGAATATAACCGAGGCGGCGCAGGGCGCGATGGACATATCGCAGACGATCGCCGCGGTTGCGCATGGGGCGCAGAGCACGGCTACGGGCGCGACGGAGACAAAGGCGGCGGCCGAAGAGTTAGCGCGGATGGCTGCAGAGCTGGAAAGCCTGGTGGGTCAGTTTAAGGTTGGTGAGGACGGCGCTGCCGGCGGACGAATCCAGGAGCAAAAGATGTTGCCCAGATCGCCAAGAGCCGCGCGCCGGACAATCCAAGGGGATGGAAAAATCAAAGGACCTTATCGTGACACCTACGTGGAGCGTTGAGAGAGGAATGAACGTCATTGATCTGCCCTCAAGAAGCTCTGGCAATCAGCCATTTAACCGCCTGGCTGGGGTGAGGCAAACGGCCGAAAGCACCCTTAGCCATGGAGTGAGAATTATTGAAGCGATCGAAAACCGCTTGCAGGCACGCAGACGGATAAGGAGGCATTCATGCGGGCACTTATTGTAGACGATTCAAGAGCTACAAGGAGCATCATCAGCACCATGTTAAAAGAGTTGGGCTTTCAGGTCTTTGAGGCCGGCCACGGCCGGGAAGCCCTTGACTTTCTCAAGCGCACAGGACCCACCGATGTCATGTTGGTGGACTGGAATATGCCTGAGATGAACGGCTACGATTTACTCTGCACCGTCCGCACGACTCCGGCCTACCAGCGTGTACCGCTCATGATGGTGACCAGCGAAACTGAAGTGTCGCAAATGGCGAAAGCACTGCAAGCCGGCGCTGACGAATATATCATGAAACCTTTCACCAAGGAGGAGATGGTGCTGAAACTGGGCCTAATGGGAATCTCAACTTAGAAGGTCGTTTCCTAGTAGAAGCTCGGCCCAAAAAGCGCTTGGGCCAACAAAAGGGGAAACGAAGCTGGGCCCGTCATGAAAGAATGAGTGTTTGCGTGATTGTATTTCATGTTGTTTGGAACATGATTGAATTTTCATTCACAAACCTTGGCCTTAGCGTGTGCAGCAAAGGCCGCGGTCGCGATCAATGGCCGAATCGGGGAAACCATCATGAAGATTCGCGTCCTCGTCGTTGATGATTCGGCGGTCATTCGCCGTATCATCTCGGAGTTGCTCTCCAGCGACTCAGCCGTGCAAGTGGCAGGAGTGGCTGCCAACGGTCGCATTGCCGTGGAAAAGATCCCACAGGTCAATCCTGATGTCGTCACACTGGATATCGACATGCCCGAGATGGACGGGCTACAGACATTGGCAGTCATGCGAAAGAATTATCCACGGCTCCCCGTCATCATATTGAGCACGCTGAGCGAACGAGGCGCCGCGATCACTTTAGAAGCTTTGAGCCTAGGGGCCAGCGATTATGTGACCAAGGCTGCAAATGCTGACAGCTCGAGCGCGGCAATGGCGCACATCCGTGATGAACTCCTGTCGAAGATCAAAGCCCTTTGCCGACGTCAGGAGGGTCATGAGCCAAGCCGCGGGCATTCGCGGCCCCCACAGCTCTGGAAGAACCCGGTTCCGGCGGCAACGACGCGAGTCTCCCGTCGGGTGGAGGTCGTCGCCATTGGAGTTTCAACCGGCGGTCCCAATGCCTTGGCTCAGCTTCTACCAGCCATGCCGGTCGACTTTCCCGTGCCCATTGTAATCGCCCAGCATATGCCGCCGGTCTTCACGAAGATACTTGCGGAACGTTTGGCGGCTCGCACCGCTATCGATGTGCGAGAGGGAAGGGATGGAGGCGCGCTTGCTCCCGGCAGAGCTTGGATCGCTCCCGGTAATCACCACATGCTCGTTGAGCGACAAGGCAATGCCTTTCAACTTAAGCTAAACCAAGATCCCCCGGAAAACTCCTGCCGTCCCGCTGTCGATGTTCTTTTTCGTTCAGTTGCCGCAACCTACGGCAGCAACGCCTTGGCCGTCGTACTGACGGGGATGGGTCAAGACGGATTGAGGGGATGCGAGGAAATCTCCGAGGCAGGTGGTCAGATCCTGGCTCAAGACGAGGCGAGCAGTGTAGTGTGGGGTATGCCTGGACTTGTGGCAAAGGCCGGGTTGGCAAACACGGTGGTTCCATTAAGCCAAATTGCGGGAGAGATCTTGCGGCGTGTGCAGGCCGGGAAAGCCAAGGAAGGCATGCCGGCTCAAGAAGGATTGCATCGTGTGTATCTCGGAAGCTGATTTTCACTACATCCGGGACCTGGTCTACCGCATCTCCGGGAACGTCTTGGAAAATGACAAGAGTTACCTGGTCGAGTCGAGGCTTGACGGGCTGCTGCGAGCCGAAGGGTTCAGCTCGTTCGCGGAACTCGTCGCAGCCATGCGCCAGCAGCCACGCAATGGACTTCATTGGCATGTAGTTGAGGCGATGACCACTAGCGAAACATACTTTTTTCGTGACATTTACCCTTTCGAATTACTGAAAACATCCCTCATACCGGAATTAATGAATCAACGCGTCCACACGAACCGGCTCAACATATGGTGTGCAGCCGCAGCCAGCGGCCAGGAACCCTATAGCATACTCATGCTCTTGCGTGACCAGTTCCCCTCTCTGTCGAACTGGGAAATCAACCTTCTGGCCACCGATATTTCCACGAAAATGCTGGATCGTTGTATTGAGGGGCGATACAGCCAGATGGAGATCAACCGCGGTTTACCTGCAACCTACGTGGTCAAGTACTTCGAGAGAAGAGGCTTGGAGTGGCAGGTCAAGGAAGAGCTCCGCCGCATGCTTAAAGTGCGACAAGCAAATTTGGCCGAATCCTGGCCCGCTCTTCCGATGATGGACATCATTTTTCTTCGCAATGTATTGATTTACTTCGACATCGACGTCAAACGCGCCGTCATGAACAGAGTAAGAAAAATCTTGCAGCCTGACGGATATCTTTTTCTCGGCGGTGCTGAAACAGCCCTCAATATCGATCAGGGATTTGAGCGTATACAGGTTGGTCGCGGGGTTTGTTACCGCTTGCGGGGCTAGGCATGAGGAGCGCCATGCAATTTTGCGAAGAGGAAATTTATCGCATCACAGAGACTGTTTGGAACTCGATTCTTGGACTCGAAATCGGACGGCGCAAAGAACCATTACCAGAGCAAACCGGCGCACGCTTTCTGACCGGGTGCGTGCAGATCACTGGCGCTTGGCACGGTGCTTTCAGGTTAGATTGCCCCTTTTCCCTGGCGCGCCGGATTGCCGCGATCATGTTCCGGTTCGAGACAACACAAACGAGCGAGGACGATATTCGTGACGCCCTGGGAGAGGTGGCCAATATCACGGGGGGCAATGTTAAGGGGCTCTTGCCCGAACCGTGCCGACTCGCTTTGCCCGTAGTGGTGGTGGACGGCTCCGGCTATGCCCTTCACCTGGCCGGAAGTCGGATTGTCACCCAAATAAATCTCGAATGCGAACAGGAACCCTTCCGGGTGACGCTGCTGAGTTTGCCCGAAGAGGCGGTGCCAAGTATCAACTGAGACTGTCCCCGTAGGTCGTAATGTGCCTGAAAGTGAACCGAAGCGTACCATATGGAACCGGCACAGCGCCCAGGGAAACATTCATCGAGTAGCAAAAGGGGTGCAAGATAACCCGCAGTTAGTGCATAGGGCAGACGGCTAAAGAACCCTTTGCCATGTTCCGACGAGCGTGCGTGAACGGCAAATGAGGAACGAGCGGGCCAGCCGGCCTACTCGCCCTGAGACCCACAGGGGGGAAGGCGAGTTTTTCGGTAACCGAAAAAACATTGACGGCGGGGTACCAACTCGGATCGAAACTGATGTAATTTAGCATAATTAAGATTAATTTTTGTTGACATGGTTTTTGATTAGCTACAAAATGCTTAATTGCAGGACTCTTCGGTTTTATGGGCGAGAGGTTGGTGGATGGATCAAGAAAATAATGTGAAAAGAATGCGGGAGGCCAAGATGCTGAGCAAAGCCGAACTTGCCCGGCTGGCCGGGATCTCGCCGCTCACGCTTGACCGTATCGAAAAAGGCAAAGCGTGCAGAATGGCAACCAAACGTAAGATTATTTTGGCGTTGGGCTTAAAAGTCAGCCAGAAGGAGAGAGTATTCGGGCAATAGTCATGGCGGTATTCTGGAAAAGACTCAATCTCGGATTTATTGGTTCCCTGGGGAAAAAAGACGGCTTC
>JBFJNS010000144.1:0-7143 GCA_041618055.1 Binatia bacterium | reverse complement strand
GTCGTCGATGATCAGGAGATTGTCCGCATGGGTCTTCGCTCGGTCATCGGGAGAGATCCAGAGATTATCATTGTCGGAGAAGCAGGGACATTGGCGGATGCAGTGTCGGAGGCGGTGCGGCTCAAGCCCGATGTAATCCTGCTAGACGTCAGGCTTCCCGACGGAAGCGGTATCGGCATTTGCCGCGTCATTCTCGAATTATCACCCCAGACTCGGATCTTGTTCCTCAGTTCATATCTCGATGACGATGCGGAGATCGCGGCAATGGTCGAAGGGGCACGCGGTTATCTGCTCAAAGAGGAAAGTGCCGCAAAATTGATTCGCTCGATTAAGGCTGTGGCGCAAGGACAGTCGGTCTGGACCCGGTGACGACTCCTGAACGAGGGACTCAATCGCCCTGAGGTCGCTATGATTAGGGCCATTCGTCCCGCGCGGGATAGGGCCAAAAAACATCCACTTTTTTGTCCCGTTAGCCTCTAAAGGTTTCGTTGTTGGAGCCTTAGATTCGTTGTTAACTGAAACCCGCACGTTGAGAAACTCGGGCAGGAAGAGCGAGACGACCAGTTTGAGTTTTCGATTGTTGCACTAACCATGATCGCGCTGGGTACATACTGGATCTTTCCTACCGGTCGGAGCCCGCCTCCCGACTCCAGGATGAGCGGGTCGTAGTACTTAAAGAGGGGTTATTTGTCTGGTGTTAGTGAGGAGAGGGACTGAGACGCGGAAATTAGGAATCAAAAAAAGCACATTAAGGAAGGATTAGTAGAATGCTGGAAAAATCACATAAAATTGTTGGAGGTTTGCTGCTGACCGGTAGCTTGGCGGTCGGCGGATGTGCGTCCCATCAGGCAAGCGCAAGGGGCAATTTAAATAGTCAGCTGTCGCAAAAGACGGAGAAGGTTACCACGCTGGAGAATGCCTTGAAAGATAAAGACGCCAGAATGGGTTCGCTCGAAAACGCCCTGGCGCAGCGTGACGCGAAACTTAAAGAAGAATACGCGGCTGTGAGGAAAGCTGAAATGGAAGCGCAGCAAGCTCGCCAGCGAGCCGATCAAGCCCGTCTGCAGGCAGATCAAGCGCGCGCTCAGGCGGAGGAAGCCAGAAGGAGAGAGAGGGCGATACCGACCACCGTGACGGCCTCAAACGGCGACCCCTTGTTGCCGCCCAATGCCAAGCCGGGTGCCTGTTATGCGAGGGTTTTTATTCCGCCCGAATACCGAAACGAAACTGAGCGCGTGCGCGTCAGAGAAGCTTCATACAGAATCGAAACGGCGCCGGCTAGATTCGAGACGGTCGAAGAGACGGTGATGGTACGGGCCGCTTCGGAGCGATTAGAAGTTGTGCCGGCAACATACAAGTGGATCGAAGAAAAGGTTCTTGTGAAGCCGGCTTCTCAGCAAGTCCGCGATATCCCGCCTGTTTATGAGACGGTGACGGAGCGGGTACTGGACCGGCCTGCGCACACCGTGTGGAAGAAAGGCCGGGGACCGATTGAGAGAGTGGACGCCGCCACGGGCGAAATTATGTGTCTCGTGGAAGTGCCGGCGAGCTACAAGACGGTGACGAAGCGCGTCCTGAAGACGCCGGCAACGACTCAGGTCGTTGACGTTCCGGCGCAATACCGGACGGTGAAGCGGCGCGTTATGGACACGCCTCCAACCACGCGCAAAGTGGTCATCCCGGCGGAATACCGGACCGTGAAGGTTCAAAAGCTCGTCACGCCGCCCCAGGAGAAGCGCATTCCGATTCCCGAGCAGTATGAGACGGTCACGAAAACGATCAAGGCATCCGAGGGAAGGATGGGATGGCGGCCGATCCTCTGCGAGACCAATATCACACCGGACATCATAAGCGATATCCAGGAGGCCTTGCTGGAGAAGGGTCATAACCCGGGCCCGATTGATGGTGTTCTCGGGCGGCAAACCATGGATGCGGTTAAGTCCTTTCAGCAAGAGAAGGGATTACCCCAAGCTGGGCTGAGCATTAATACTCTGAAGCAGCTTGGAGTCAACGTTGGGGACGCGATCTAGGCTTGCCCCACCGTGGTTTCCGAGAAGAAAGACAGCCTTATAGGCGGCAAACCGAAACCCAGCGCGCCGGGAAATCCTTCCCCGGCGCGCTGGGGCGTTGATCAAGACTTGACTTAAAATTTCAAGATTCCCAAGATAAATGAAGAAGAGGAAGACATAACTAACGGGAATGTGATCGTCGCTTCGGTAAGCTTAGATGCCGCAAACATGGCTTAACACCTGCAAATAGGACGGGTGAGGAGGGGGAAGTCTTCTTTTTCACAAAGCCTCTTTCTTGAGGCATTTGAAGAGTTTGCCAGCGAAGATCGCTCTTCAATTTATAAATTCGCTGTAACCGCGCGAGAGAAGAAAACGCGGCTGGTGGTTTTTCCCCAATTGCTATTTCGTTGCTGAGCGCCCCTAGTTAGCATTCTTGCTTCGGTACAGATTTGGAAAGTTTAGTCGCAAATTCGCGAGTGCATGGCTCGGCTGAAACAAACTTAACTCTGGACGATAAGGTCACATACTATAGTGATCGGGGAGGATTTTGATGGAACAAGCCATAGATCAAATCAATGAACTGTTCGTTCAATACGTTCCCAATCTCATTGGCGCGCTAGCGATTTTAATTATTGGCTGGCTTATAGCCTTGATCATCTCAGCCATCGTGAGGAAAGGACTGCACCGGACGACCCTGGATAACCGAGTTGGTGCCTGGATCGCAGGAGAGAAGGCAGGCGACGGTGTTCACACGGAACAGTGGATCAGCAGTGGGGTATTCTACCTCATCATGCTTTTCGTGCTTGTGGCTTTTTTTCAAGCGTTGGGTCTCACGTTGATCACCGAGCCACTCAACCAATTGTTGAACCAGTTGTTTCAGTTCGCGCCTCAATTGTTTGGCGCTGCGGTTTTGCTGTTGGGCGCCTGGGTTTTGGCGACTGTTTTGAAGCGTATAGTGACGGGAGCACTCTCGGCGGCGAATTTGGATGAACGGCTCGGGACGCCGGTGGCGGCAACTCTGGGCGAGGCCATGTACTGGCTCGTTTTCCTGCTTTTTTTACCGGCGGTATTGACCGCCTTGGCGCTGGAAGGGCTGCTTCAGCCGGTGCAAGGGATGATGGATAAGATTCTACGTTTCTTGCCCAATTTGGTTGCGGCCGGGTTGATTCTCGGAGTTGGTTGGTTTGTCGCCCGAATTGTCCAACGCATTGTGAGCAACTTGTTAGCGGCGGCCGGCCTAGATGCTCTGGGTGACAGAATCGGACTGGGGACGGCTGCGGGTCAAACCAGGCTTTCCGGTCTTGTTGGACTCATTGTGTACATTTTGATTCTCGTCCCTATATTGATCTCAGCGCTGAACGCCCTCGAACTGGATGCAATCACGGTTCCGGCAAGCCAGATGCTCAATTCCATTCTTGCGGCGCTGCCGATGATTTTTGGCGCCGGCCTGGTGCTTTTGATTGCCTATGCGGTGGGATCGATCGTGTGCGCACTGGTTACCAATTTACTGACCGGGATTGGATTCAATTCAGTGCTGCCTCGATTGGGTGTTGGCCGCGAGCCGGAGGCAGGAGACAAAACATTGTCGGAGGTGGTTGGGACTTTATTACTGGCTGCAATCATGTTGTTTGCTGCCACGGAAGCGTTTCGCTTGCTGGGTTTTGCAGCGGTTTCGGAATTGTTCGCTCAGTTTCTAGTCTTTGCCGGCCAAATCGTGATGGGGATCATCGTCCTCGCTTTCGGTTTGTTTCTTGCGAACCTGGTGTCAGTCAGCGTGCGGGCAAGCAATATCGCACAGCGTGGTTTTCTAGCCACCGTGGCGCGAGTGGCTATTCTCGTCCTCTTTGGGTCGATGGCATTGAGGCAGATGGGGATCGCAAACGAGATCGTCGAACTCGCCTTCGGGCTGACACTGGGCAGTTTGGCTGTTGCCCTCGCTATCGCCATGGGCCTGGGCGGGCGCGAAATCGCGGCGCGCGAATTAGGGCACTGGGTCGAATCCATGCGATCCAAGGATTCGTAGGAATGCACCGAGATGCCGCGCGCAAGAGGGGGACATAATCAGCGCCGGCCTAACTGGAATTGATTAGATCGAGCTCAGCTGAAACATTCTTTTTGCAGCGGCCGACACGAGCAGCGTTTATCTGATAGTGCTGATCAATCATTAAAGGAACAGAGTTTCGTAATTAAGAGAGGAGACAAATTATGCAGGAATTCATACAGTTAGCAGTCAGTAAGCTGGGTATCAGTCAGGAGACCGCGCAGTCGGCAACCGGCAGCGTGCTTAATTTACTGAAACAAAAGGCAGGCGATGAGGCAACGAGTGGCTTGCTATCCAAGTTGCCTGGCGCCGAGGCGCTGTTGAACGCCTCGAGTTCCAGTTCAGGGGGTGCGGGCTCAGGAGGTCTCCTGGGAGGGCTGGGTTCAGTCCTCGGAGGTAAGCTGGGTGGCGCTGCCGGTGCATTGACAGCATTGCAGGGAAGCGGCCTCGATTCCAGCCAGATAGGTCCATTCGTGACGATGCTGGTGGATTTTGTCAAACAAAAGGCAGGTGCGGAGGCCGTTGACGGAGTATTGGAGAAGGTGCCGGATTTGAAGAGTATGCTGGGTTAACAGGGATTCTTGGAAACTATCGTGCATCGCTGACCAACGAAAGTGAGAGTGTGAAAGGAGCAAATAAAGAATCATGAGTTATAAAATTGAACAAATCGAGGGGATTGGACCGGCCTACGGAAAAAAGCTGGTCGAAGCGGGCATATCCTCGACTGATGACCTTTTGAAGTTGTGTGGTGATGCGAAGGGACGCAAGGCCATCTCTCAAAAGTCAGGGTTGAGCGAACCGCAATTGCTCAAATGGGCGAACATGGCCGACTTGATGAGAATATCGGGAATCGGCGCCGAGTACTCTGAGTTGTTGGAGTCCGCGGGCGTAGATACAGTCAAGGAACTGCGCAATCGCAATCCGGAAAACCTCGCTGCAAAGATGTCGGAGGTGAATGAGCAGAGAAAGCTCACACGGACAGTGCCGGGAGTCACTGTCGTGAATCAATGGGTGGAGCAGGCCAAAAAACTGGATGCTCTCATATCCTATTGAGCTTGTAGTCTTTTAGCAAAACGAGCCATTTAGTATTTCGAGCGGCGAGGTGTTGCGGGTTGAATTCTTCTTTACCCCGGATTCCGCAGTAAAAAGGTTATTCGAAGAGCTGGGGGAAACCGTTCAAGCAGGCTCACAACAGGCCTCTCGTTGCGAAGTCTATGAGTCTCTAGCTCTCAGGGGGCTTCGATGGCCCGTTCATGGGGAGCCAATCTCGAAGCGAGGGCGATGGGTTGCCACGTCGCAGCAAAGACTTTGAAACTGCGCGCTTGGCTGTCTTCGCCCTCGAGGTTTCCCCCAAGCGCGTCCTATGCCTATGCGAAACTGCGGAATTCGTGTTGACTCGACTATTCGATCTCGTACCCCACTCTCGTGCACAATAGACTGATCTTTCGCCAGGTGGCCTTCTTCCACGTCGGCTTCTTCTATAACGTCTCTGCGTTCTGCAAATCTGGCTTCATCCGCACCATGTAACGGGACGGGGTTTTTCTGTACAATTATCTCTCTACAACCCCATTTCAGCCGCGGCGATGTTGTTGTGCGCTGTTGTTGCCTCATATGACCAACGAAGGCGCTCTTGCCACAAGCCATGCAGACCACTAAATTGAATGTCGATCGGCGCAAAATGAGAAACGAGGCGGATTTAGTTCGCCCACAGGCCCACGAGATGTGAGGAGAGCGCCTTTGCGCCATCGGTCAGGCATTGGCTGCGTCTCAATCGCGAGTCCCCCGGCAGGCTGCGTAGGTGCAAGGAAGACGTGAAGACCGCAGGACCGCGTGAGCCGGCGCGACGTCAAAGAATGACAAGGAAGGAAGCGGCCATGGATCAAAGCACGAAAGGGACGTCAGCGAGCCAGATCTTGACGGTCGAAGAGCTACGCGAGATCGATGCGTACTGGCGCGCGGCCAACTATCTTTCTGTAGGCCAGATTTATCTTTACGATAATCCGCTGCTAAAGAAGAGCCTGAGCAAAGAGCATATCAAGCCACGATTGCTGGGCCATTGGGGAACCACTCCGGGGCTTAACTTCATTTATGTTCATCTCAACCGTGCCATCAAGAGGCACGACTTGGAAATGATTTATGTCACTGGACCCGGCCACGGCGGTCCCGGTCTTGTTGCCAACGCATACCTGGAGGGGACCTACAGCGAGGTCTATCCCAACATTTCACAAGACGAAGAGGGAATGAAGCGGCTGTTCAAGCAATTTTCTTTCCCGGGTGGAATTCCGAGCCATGTTGCACCCGAAACTCCGGGATCCATTCACGAAGGCGGCGAGCTGGGCTATGCGCTCAGCCACGCCTATGGGGCGGCATTCGACAATCCCGATCTGATCGTTGCCTGCGTCGTCGGGGATGGCGAGGCGGAAACCGGTCCGATGGCAACGAGCTGGCATTCCAATAAATTTCTCAATCCCGTCACCGACGGAGCCGTACTGCCGATTTTGCACCTCAACGGCTACAAAATTGCCAACCCCTGTGTTCTTGCCCGGATCAGCCCGGAAGAACTCGACCAGCTTTTCCGCGGCTATGGTTACGTGCCTTATGTCGTTGAGGGAGATGAGCCTGAGATCATGCACCAGCTCATGGCCGCCACTCTCGAGAAGGTCATTGCCGAGATCAAAACGATTCAGGGCCATGCGCGCAAGAACGGGTTCAAGGAGCGGCCGCGCTGGCCCATGATCATCTTGCGCACGCCCAAGGGCTGGACCTGCCCCAAGGAAATCGACGGCAAGCGCACGGAAGGGTACTGGCGCGCCCACCAGGTGCCCATGGGCGAGATGCACGAGAACCCGGCCCATGTCCAGCTGCTCGAAGCGTGGCTGAAGAGCTACCGGCCGGAGGAACTTTTCGATCAAAACGGAAAGTTCAAGCCCGAACTCGCTAAGCTGGCGCCCAGAGGAGAGCGGCGCATGAGCGCGAACCCGCCGAACCTTCGCCCCGATCTTGCCCCCGCCCTTCGGCTGAACAGCGGTGCTCCGCGCTCCGGTCAGCCGCGGATCGGCATGGTCTCGCTCGGCTGCCCCAAGGCGCTGGTCG
>JBFJNS010000143.1:0-7267 GCA_041618055.1 Binatia bacterium | reverse complement strand
TCTTGCCGGGGTGCTTGCCGCAGCACTCCGCTTTGTAAGAGTCAGGATATTTAAGGTTGGCGAAAATTAAAGAGTTTGCAACGGATTGACAAAAACCGCAGTCCGGAACTACAGTTGGGCCTGTTCCGTAAATCAGTTTGAGACTGGATGCGACATGGAGCTAGTACTTGCCATTCATCGAATAGCCGAGATACGCTTCGGAACTGCCACCCGATTGGATCATCAGACGCTGCTCGTTGATCCGGAAGATTTGCGCCGAACCGTGCTGGAAGACGACTCAATAGCGCAGGTGGATTTTGAAATTGCCAGGCCCGGAGAGAGCTGCCGTGCGGGGCCGGTTTTTGACATCATCGAGCCAAGAGCGAAGGAAGCGGGAGGAAGCCCCGATTTTCCTGGAATCCTCGGCCCGCCGTCTACGGCGGGCATGGGTACGACCCACGTGCTTTCAGGCGCGGCGGTTACGGTGCTGCGAGAAAAATCTACGGCAGACTCACGGGGCGCAACGGGTTACGTTTTGGAGATGTGCGGGGCGCCTGCCGAAGCGTCTTTTTATGGATCGCTGAATCACCTTATCGTCATCCCCCGCACAAGACCGGGCTTGCCGGGTTACGCTCAGCAGCGGGCTTATCGCATGGCTGGCCTGAGGATTGCCGTTCAAGTAGCTCGAACGGCTATAGGCCAAGCGCCGGAGTTGACTCAGGCCTTAGGTGCTGTCCCGACGGGGACGGAAACGCGAAAGGAGCTTCCCCGGGTTGCCTATATCGGGCAAATCTTTTCGCGACAGAGAAAACCACAGCAAGACGAGCAAGTCATCTACGGGGCCAATACAGATGGAATGCTGCCCGTTGCGCTTCACCCCAACGAATGGCTCGACGGGGCTGTGGTTCCTTCGTATCATCGTTCGCTCGGGGGAGCGGAAACCTATTTTTACCAGAACCATCCCATCATCACCGAACTGTATCGGCGCCATCAAGCGGATGAACTGAATTTCGTTGGGACGATCGCGACGATCGCATCAGCGAATAATTTCGATCGCGAGCGCAATTGCCAATTTGCCGCCAATCTTGCACGATGGGTCTTGAAAGCCGACGCGGCGGTGCTGACCAAGTTCGGCGGAGGCGTGCCGCATACGGATATGGCCGAAACAGCGCGACTACTGGAGCTCATGGGCGTAAGAACCGCCGTCCAAGTGACGGATCTCGCGCGCGATCGGCGAGTGGAATCAGCGCTGCTGTTTAACTTCGCGGAGGTCAATGCCATCGTTTGCATTGGCGGCAACGGCACGAGCTGGAAGGTGCCTCGCGCGGACCGAGTCGTCGCTGCATCGCAAGAGTTAAAAGATTTGTTGGCCGGGCCTCTGGAAATCGACGCGCTTAACGTCGTCGGTGTCGCCAACCAACAGGGGGCCTCACGCTTGAGAGCGATGGTCTATTAAGGCGACAGTAAGAAGCTGGTGTCCACCGTTTTTGAACGGTTTTGTGGCGAAAGGATCGAGAGGCGGAATCTCCCGAACGTTTGGGACCCAGTCCCGCTACTGGCCTGGAGGCATTCGAGATGCGAATTGTTCATTATGTAAATCAGTATTTCGGTGGGATCGGTGGGGAGGAGAAAGCCGGAGTTGCGCTCGAGGCGCGCGAAGGACCCGTCGGCCCCGGCAAGCTCTTGGAACAGATTCTAGGCGAGGGTGCGAATGTCGTGATGACGCTTACCTGCGGGGACAATTACGCGGTCGAGAAACAGGAGGAGATGATTGCTTCGGCGATTTCAAAGATTATCAACGTTCACCCCGACCTCTTTGTCGCGGGGCCATGCTTTCAAGCTGGGCGTTACGGTATGGCTGCGGGAGCGCTTTGTGTTGCGGTCCAATCGCAACTTGGGATGCCTGCGATTACAGGAATGAGTGTCGAGAATCCGGGGACAGATCTTTACCGCGAAGCGCTGTACATTATCGACTCGGGAACGAATGCCGCCAAGATGCGTGAGATTCTGCTGAAAATGTCGAACCTGGCAAGAAAACTTGTTGCCCGGGAGCAAATCGGTCTTCCGGCGGAAGAGGGTTACATCCCGCGCGGGCTGATTCGCGACCAGTTGGTCGAGAAGACAGCTGGCGAGCGTCTGGTTGATATGGTTTTGGCGAAGGTTAAAGCTTCGTCTTTTGAGTCGGAAATGGTGCCGACCGCGTTTGCCCCCGTGCCGATGCCGCCGCCCGTCAAGGATCTTTCGCGCGCGAGAGTAATGCTGATTACCGACGGTGGCCTGGTGCCAAAGGGCAACCCCGATCATATCCAGGGATCGGCTGCGACTAGATGGGGCGCTTACAGCATCGGCGGTTGCGATGATCTTAAGGGAGACGACTACGAGATTTCGCACGGCGGCTACGATCCGCAGTTTGTGCAACAGGACCCCGATCGGTTGGTTCCCCTTGACGTGATGCGGGAGCTGGAGAGGGAAGGCGTGATCGGCGAGTTGCACGAGGAGTTTCTCTCCACTTCAGGTCTGGCCAACCCGCTATCCAATACCCGCCGCATGGGTAGAGAGATGGCCGAAAAGGCAAAACGCGAAGCGATCGACGCGGTTATTCTAACCTCCACCTGAGGGACGAGCACTCGCAGCGGCGCTGCGATCACCACCGAGTTAGAAAAAGCGGGGATACCCACCGTGCAAATCACCGCGGCTTTACCCGTAGCCAAAATGGTGGGGGCGAATCGTCTCGTCCTGGGCAATGGCATTGTCCACGTGGTGGGGGACGCGAGCGTGTCCCCTGAGCGAGAAAAGGAAATCCGTCGCAGGCTCGTACAGATAGCACTAGAAGCCCTCGGCTGGCACGAATCGCAGGGCTGATGAATGAGATTCCGGCGCGGAGCATTCCTGGTATTTTGCTTGAGAAGATTGTAATTGACGACCTTGTGCCGTTCGAGAGCCGTGGGTTGATCAATAACACAGTTTTTTCGTTGGTACGTCGACAGCATAGACTCGGATGCTTAGGTTTTTTCGACAATAGAACCGCCCGTGTGCCATAATTCGCCGCCCGGCTCTTTCGAATCCCCAATCGCGCCAGGAGAGCGAAATCCGATATTCGACGATGATCGAATTCTGGATTACACAATCATACGCCTTCGCCATTTAGGGTGGGGAGTTAAGAAAAGAAGCTTGAGATTCAACAAGTTGTGGCCGATAATTGTGATTGGTGAGGATCCGGAATGTTGGCAATGCACAGAAATCGCATCATAATGACACAATTTCTAACCCTGACGGAGCTTAGTTATACAAATGCAACCGCACAACCGAATTTGATCCGATCTAACCAGTGCCTGGCCGAGGTAAGTTTGGCGGCATCGGCGGGGTGCCAGTGCCACTATTTGCCATTGTGGTAGGTTTGAGCCAGCATTCGGGGTTGCTGAGCGTGATATGAAAAGACGTTTCGTCGGTCCTTTCCTATTGTCCATATTACTTTGCTATTCGTTTGTTGACTATATTTCGTATTCGCGAGTCGGTCGCAGCCCGTTGGCAGGGTTGTGGAGAGTCCTCGGCATCTTGGCTGGCGACGCGTATCGTGCGATTGTTTCCGTGCCTTTCTTTTCAGACACAGTTTTTCTTTTGTTGACCGGCATCTCTGGAACTGGAATCGTGCTGGTCTGGATGTCCGTCCGGCAGGCAAAAAAAGCCATGGACAGCGCGACAGAACTCAACGCCGTGCCTGTGTTTGAAAACACGCAGATTGGCGCTCGAGAGGCGCGGCGGGAAATGGCTTCCAAAGCGGCACCGGTATCAATGCCGCGGCGCAGTAGCATTATTGGCCTGGTCGGGATGATGATCGGTGGTTTTGCGTTTACCGCAGGGATGTTTTGTCTCCTTTCCTTGGTGATCGTTTATTTTGGTTTACTGCCTGTTTTTGAGAAGGAAAGTCATAAGCGTTCGAGCCTACTCGCGGCAGAACTTAACGATATCGCAGCGAGCTACGTTGTGGAAAAAAATCTCAGCGCGCTGAATAAGGAGGTGGCGAGATACGCCTCCCGGAGCGAGATAGCTTATATCGCCATAAAAGATAACCGGGGGAAGTTGATTGCCCAAAGTCCGGCGGATTCTCGAATCATTGGGTACGGATCCTTCCCGAAGGAATCCTTGGGGAGGGAGCCTTCGGCTACCATTCGATATCGCGGTAGGGCGGTCAATGAAATTTTGGTTGAGATGGATAAAGGGCGAACGGGACTTCTGTATCTCGGGATCTGGAGCGATGTTCCCGAACAGCAGTTGCGGCGAGTCTTATGGCCCCTAGGTTGGTCGGTCGGTGTGATATTAATGGCCATCGTGATCTCGTTTAGCTTGTTTCTTGCACCCATGAGGCGTCGCTTCAGGCGTCTGGTCCAGAGTGCAGAGCAGATCAGCAAAGGTAATTTAGAGGTTGCAGTCAGTGTTGGCCGAGAAGACGAAATCGACGAACTGGGATGTTCCATCGAACGCATGCGATCGAGTCTAAAGGCTGTAATGATCCGTTTAGAGGAAGGATCGTCCTGACGAAGTGACGCAGATCCGGCGGCGAAAAGCGGTGCTAAATGGTTAATGAAGGCCGTCTGGCAAAACGTCGTTTCAAAAAATCGCGCTCACGCGTCAGTTTCCTCTCGGTGTATTCCTTCGAATCTAACTCGCCCTCAGGCTCTTGACGTTACCGATCAGAGTGTACTAAGAGGGGCTCAGGACTCCAGGTTATATTGATGCGGCGATTCGAATGTTTTTTACGTGACGCTTAGTCAATCGGGTCTGGGCCGGTGAGTAAGAAAGATGTCCCCGCGAATGGACAGCTGAGCGGAAACGGGGTTTGCGCTGATGATATCTGGAGAGGGGAAATGAGGGGACGCTCGGAGGATCAACAAAACGCGTGGCCAGATCATTTCTTTTTTTAGGCCTGTTCGGTATGCGACGAAAAGCATACATCCTCTGACGGGTTCTACCCGTTCCTGATCCCATCACTTGATTTGTCGTCGCTTTACTTGTTTTCTAAACTTGTAGCAGTCGGGCCGAGATTAGTCTCTGCGGATAACATCGTTGAAGTGCCAGGTTTTGCTGTCTAATGGCCGCAGGCGATCATTTTGAGACCTTGGAAAGGAGAAGGCTATGGCTACGCGGTTCGTTCTCCCGTCGGTCCTGTTGCTGACTCTTCTCATTGTGGATTTCAGGCCGGGATCCCATTTTGCTGCTCAACCAGGGGTGCCCGCAGCGGATTATGTCTCCGACGAACTGATCGTCAAGTTTCGCGCAGGAGTTGGTGAGGACAAGAAAGATCTGGCCCGGTTTCGAGTCTTCGGAACACGAAAGAAGATTTTTAGAATCGTCCCGGGTCTCGAAGTGATCAAATTAGCCCGCCATGTTTCCATCGATGAAGCGATTCAAATTTACCGCCGCGACCCGGATGTCGTATACGCTGAACCCAATTATATCTTAAGAACGATGGCGACCCCCAATGACCCTCGTTTCAATGAGATGTGGGGACTGAACAACGTCGGCCAATCGGGCGGGACGCCGGACGCTGACATAGATGCAACCGAGGCTTGGGAAATCACGAAAGGAAGCAGCAGCGTGATCATAGGCGTGATCGACTCGGGCGTTGACTACACCCATCCTGATCTTGCAGGCAACCTGCATCGAAACGAGATCGTCGGACAATACTCCGAATGTATCCCTAATGGCATTGATGACGATGGCAATGGTTATATCGATGATTGCTACGGAATAGATACCTTCAACAATGACTCCGATCCTCGGGACGATAACGGACATGGCACCCATGTCGCGGGTACTATTGGTGCCCTCGGCGACAATAACCGGGGAGTGGTGGGTATTAACTGGAATGTTCGAATGATGGCCTGCAAATTCGTCAATGCGAGCGGTTCCGGCACGACGGAGAAGGCAATTGATTGCCTGGAGTACTTCAAGGTGATGAAAGACCGGGGGTTCAACATTGTCGCCACTAGCAATAGCTGGGGGGGAGGCGGTTTTTCGCAGGCGTTGTTTGACGCCATCGATGCTCACCGACAGCGGGGAATGCTTTTTATTGCGGCTGCTGGCAACGGCAATTTTTTTGGAATTGGCCTGGACAACGACGCGACTCCCTTTTATCCCTGCACTTACTATCTGCCCAACATTATCTGCGTCGCTTCCACAACGCGGACCGACGCGCGTTCGACCTTTTCGAACTACGGCAGGCGGACGGTGCACATCGGGGCGCCGGGAAGTGACATTCTGAGTACTTACCCCGGAAATACTTACCGAACATCCAGCGGGACTTCGATGGCCACTCCGCATGTGACGGGCGTAGCGGCGCTTTTGAAATCCCAAGATGACACCCGAGATTGGACAGCGATAAGAAATTTGATTCTCGCCAGCGGCGATAGCATCAGTTCTCTCGCGAATACGATTACGCAGAAACGGCTTAACGCCAATGGGGCGCTGACCTGTTTGGATTCGACGCTTCAATCGCGGCTGAGACCCATCGGTGACGCGATTCAGGGATCGCTAGGAGTTCCCATTGAGCTTTCAGCACTGCACATTCGCTGCGCCCAACCGAACGGAGAGATCACGGTTACAATCGAACCGGGAAATGAAGTCGTCACCCTCGTGGATAATGGACAAGGCTCGGATCAAAGCGCAGGCGATGGTGTGTATTCAGGGCAATGGACGCCTTTATCGAAGGGGAATTTCACGTTGACTTTCACCGGCGGCGAGGTGGTGAACGTGTCGGTGGACACCCCTCTGCTCAGCGTGACGCCGAACTCTCAAGACTTCGGCGCCGTTAACGTGGGCGATTCATCAGACAGGAGTTTTACCGTAAAGAATATCGGCAGTGGTACCGTGACGGGGAGCGCAAGCACCAATCCACCTTATTCGGTTGTTTCTGGGGGGAACTATAGTCTCGGTTCGGGGCAAAGTCAGAATGTCACGGTACGGTTCACTCCGACTGAAGCAGGAACCTTTTTGGGTTCAGTAAACTTTACTGGCGGGGAGGGGGCTTCCGCGTCGGTGAGTGGCGTAGGGACTGTGCCGGCTAGTATAGGCTTGACGTTTGGCGGCAAGTTAAAGGATCGGGTGGGGCGCGGAAATTTGGCCCTGACTGAGGATGGGTCGGCGGACGCCACGTTCACGGTGACGTTGCAAGTGGGGAGCGGTCCACGGACGGTGACCAGACTGGAGCTAAGGCGCACGGATGCTAGCGGTGTTTGGAACACGACGTCCGACCAATATTGGGTCCTTGGAGCGGCCGCTGGCCTGGATG
>JBFJNS010000142.1:0-7293 GCA_041618055.1 Binatia bacterium | reverse complement strand
GTGCCAGGATGCGGCAAGAAAAAAGCGGCTTAATTTCAAGGACTTTAGATAACCCACCCGATGTCTGCAGATGGTTCGCTCGCCGAAATGGTCGAGAGATTCGACGAAATGGTCGAGGATGATAAAGGACCGACGACGGATGACGGAGGACCAACGACGGAGGACCGAAGATGGATGACCGAGGACTAGGGACAGAACTAAGGTTCGATGTTCCAATTTTGAAGTTCGAGCACGGGAATAGAAGCAATGTTCGAAGTTCGCGGTTCGAGTTTTAAAGACGCAGTGCACAAAGCGCAACGCGCCGAGTGTTTCGGACGCATCGAGAAAGTGTGTTGCGTTACGTGGTACGAGCAGTGACCGACGACCGAGGACAGATGACCGAAGACCGGTGACCGAGGACCGACGACCGCCGACGAATGACTGACGACCTAAGACGGATGGCCTTTGCGCTACGTGGTACGTGCCACGTGCCATTTGTCACAAGGGCGCGGGGCTGACCGGCCTTGGATCAGGCTGCGGAGCAGGGATAGATTTTCGCGGTCCTCTTTGAGGTCTGGACCCTTGGGAGTTTCCAAACACATGGGCAGGCCCCAGAACCGTGGGTCGTTGAGCAGCCGGCGGAAAGCTGCGCGTCCAATGTAGCCCTTCCCGATGTGCTCGTGACGATCGACGCGGGAGTTCAACTCCTTTTTCGAATCGTTCAGATGAAATGCGGCCAGACGGTCCAGGCCGATGATTTCATCGAATTCGCTAAAGGTCCGCTCATAGCCGGCCTTCGTTCGGATGTCGTAACCCGCTGCGAAGGCATGCTGCGTGTCAAAGCAAACGCGTAAACGATCGCTTTCTTTGCTCGTGTCGATGATTCGAGCGATCTGCTCGAAACGGTATCCAAGGTGCGAACCTTGTCCGGCGGTGATTTCGAGGGCGACTTTCACCGCGAAGCCGGAGCAGGCTTTGTGCACTTCGTCCAGAGAGCGCGAGATGAGCTTCATGCCCTCTTCCTCGCCCGCTCCGACATGCGCTCCGGGGTGCGCGACAAGCACGAGGACCCCAAGCGTCTCGCATCGATCGAGCTCATCAATGAATCCCCTGATCGATCTTTTCCTCAAGGCGCCGTCCGGAGAGCCAAGGTTCAGGAGATAGGAGTCGTGCGCGGTCACCATGACAATACCGGTTTCTTTCAGGTTCTGTTTGAAGGTTTGGATCTCTTCATTCGTATATTGTTCGGCAGCCCATTGGCGCGAGGATTTGGTGAAGATTTGCACCACGTCGCAGCCGACTTTCTTTCCGGCCAAGAGCGCCTTGTTTACGCCGCCGGCGATGGACATGTGGGCGCCCAGCAACGGGCCGAGAGGTTTGTTGTGAGTGGTCATCGCAATTTGAACGGCCTGAGCGTTTCGAACTTTTTGAACGATACTGGTTGGGTCGAGGTGTTCCAATCGTTCCAGAGGTTCAAATAGTTCCAGTCGTTCAAAAGGTTCAAGTCGTTTGCTGTCACAGAGTGAAGTGCCTTTTTTCGACCAGCGGCAGGGAAATGCTCCCAGCGCTGAGCAGCTTATCGTGGAACTGCTGAAGGTCAAAACTGCTTCCTAATCGCTTTTGTTCCTGTTGCCTGAGCCGGTTGATCATCGACCAACCCAGGGCGTAGCCCATGGGGACGGAGGGCGACTGGCTGTACCAGTTCAAGTCGCCACAGGCCTGCGCGCGAGGAAAGTGCAGCTCCCGCACCATGAGATCGGCGGCCTCGTCGTAGCTCATCGCCCCCGTTTGCGTTTTGACATCGATGATGATCCGCAGGGCCCGCCATAGCCGGTCTTTGAGCATGACGAAGCGATGTTCCTTACTGCCGAGAAAACCTTGTTCCTGCATGAGTTGTTCGCAGTAAAGCGCCCAGCCCTCATAGAACACCGACGACGTGTTCACCAAACGCGGCAGGGTAGAAGCGGCAGGGATCGAGTGGGCCACCGTGAATTGAAGGTGGTGACCCGGATAACTTTCATGAACCGAAGTGTTCTCCAGGCCGGTTCTGTTGTGTTCTCGAAGCAATTCCTCTTCGGTGACCGGCGTGACGTAGTAGTAACCGACCTGGTCGGGATCTTTCGGAGAAGGAGACAGGTAGGCGGCAAAAGGGATTTCATGGCGGCGAAATTCCGGTGTCGGCACGACATGGAGCTCTTCTTTGGGCGGAAACGAGACGAGTCTTTTCTCTCTGACATACTCGCGCGCCGCTTCCATGGCTTTGCTATAGACCGACAGAATCTCATCGCTGGCTGGGTGATTGTCCTGGATGTTCCGCGCGGCTTTCCCAATCCCTTGCCCCGGAGCCAGTTCCTCGGCGAGCGCTTCTAGTTCCACTTTGGTCTTTGCGAACAGATCCTCCCCCAGGGCGAGAAGACTGTGCGCGTCATGATTGAGAAAGTGC
Source organism: Binatia bacterium (assembly GCA_041618055.1). Lineage (GTDB taxonomy): Bacteria > Desulfobacterota > Binatia > UBA9968 > UBA9968 > JBFJNS01. The sequence goes on along the minus strand of JBFJNS010000142.1, from coordinate 4,871 downwards.
TTTTTTTTCAGCAGAAGATTGTAGTGTTCCTCGCCGACGGCGTAGACGCCGCGGCTTCTCGGCGCAAGGTCACGCTCAAGAAACAGGGCGAAGTCCGCCATGGCATTCTTAGTGTCTTCTATCACTGCTCTGAGCGCGGCAACGTCCATTGCTGCTGACCGGACCTTGGGATGGTTCGGAAGATTGTCGAGAAAACTAAGTCCGCCTTTGACGCCCGCGAGAGCCATGTCGGTCCAGAGCTTCGGCGGATTCGCTTCTTTGCAGCTGAGATTGGCGATGCCCTGCTGGATCGACATCGGCGTTCGATTCAGGCGGCTCAGAAGATTGGCGGCGAAGTCATTGGTTGAACGGACTGTGAGAACATAGATCGCGTCCATGGGCGTGTAGATGTCGGGCCATTTGAGGCGGTAGTCTTCCTTGCCGTACTCGTACTTTTGAATCGTCAAGCGGCCTTCGAGCAGGGCATAATCGATGGCTTCATCGTCGGTAAGGCCTTTCGTGGGAATCTGCCGCAGCTCATTCAACGATTCAGCGACGAAGGATTTCTCGCCTTGGTAAGCGTCGGCGGAGTAATCCTTTAACAGATGATCGTAGCCATCAATGCCGTAATAAATCGCGTCGGTGGGATTAAGGTCGAAATATTTTCTAAAATAGCCGGCTGAGAATTCGCCGAAGGTACTCATGGAGGTCCCTTATCATCTTCACCGCGACGACGCAATTTTCCAGGGACGCATGGAGCCGGGTACGGCCCTCCTTTGATTCCGAAGCGAGGCTTCATACAGTTGGCGCCGGCAGGCAATCCGCGCTCAGAGTGTCGCCTTGAATTTGTGTTTTATCCCGCTAGTGTCTTATAAGCGGTATACACAGGAGGTCACCGGATGGCGAGTCGGTGGTTGTTTAAGACGGAACCGAGTGTTTATTCATTTCAGCAGCTGCAAAAAGACAAGAAAACGGTCTGGGATGGCGTCAAGAACAATTTGGCGCTCAAGAACCTCAAGGATATTAAGAGAGGCGATCTGATTTTAATTTACCACACGGGGAAGGAACGACAGGCGGTGGGCGTCGCGCGCGCTTTGAGCGGTGCGTATCCTGATCCGGGGAAAAAGGATCCTAAGCTACTGGTTGTCGATATCGAGGCGATCACACCCCTGCCGAGGCCGGTAACGCTCGCGGAAGTCAAGGCGAACAAGAAACTCGCCAATTTTGATCTGCTAAAAATATCGCGACTGTCGATTATGAAGGTAAGCGACGAGCAATGGAAGATCATCGAAGGGATGGCGGAAGAATGAAACGGAACCGAAATCATCACCACGAAGGGCACAGAGAACATAAACACGATCAAGAACCGCACTCGCACCAAGCCGGCCACGGCCACGAACACGAACCACGAGCCACGAGCACGAGCCACGAACACAGCCATTCGCACGACCACGGTCACAAGACCCGTTTTCACGACCCTCAACACGCCGCGGAGTTCGACAAGCGCTCTGCCATGGCAGGAATACGCGGCGCACTCACGGCCAAGCTCATTGAAATGATGGATCTCAAAGGCCATGAGCTGGTGCTGGATCTTGCGACCGGCACGGGGCGGGTAGCGCGGCCTGCCGCGGCGCATTTGACATCCGGGAGGATCGTCGGTGTGGATCAGGCCCTCGCGATGCTAGATGTCGGCCGCGGACACGAAGACCCGATTCCGTCGTACAGCCAGGCCGCTGCCGAAGCCCAGGCGCTGCCGTTCAGGCCCAATGTTTTCGATTGCGCCTTTGTTTCCTTCAGCTTGCACCACTTCGCAAGTCCGCCCGCGGTCGTGAGCGAGGTGCTGCGCGTGCTGAAGAATGCCGGAACCTTCTACATTCTCGACCCGATCATTAACGAGGCGAAGGATGCGGTTGACGTTGCTCTTGAAGCCAAAGTCAATGAGGTGTTTCGCCGCACGCACGGCCCTGATTTCCGCTTCCATACGGCGAACAGCATCCAGCGCTTGTTGACGAAAGCGGGTTATCAGATCGCTAATGCCAAGGTGATAAAACATGCCTTTGACCAGGAAGGGATGGAAGGCGTGCCCACGGGACGGCACTGGCTCGAAGCCGCGGAGGAGTTGGAAATCGAATCCCCCGAGCTGGCCCAGCGGATGCAGGAGAGCTACTTTACCTGGCACAAGCACGGCGACGCCGTACATATCCAGGGGAGTTTTTCCTACGCTTTGATCTCTGCCCGAAAACCCGCTTGAAAAATGCGGCCCTGGGCGGTGGACATAGAGTTGAAGGAAACAGCTCGATGATTGAAGCCTCGCCGCAAGGTGTCCAAATCCATCTTGCGGGGCTGCTTCGACGCCGCGATTCTGAAAGGAGCAACGGAGCGTGAAACAAGCTGACTTTAGAACATTCTATCGGGATGCTCATGCCGTCGAGTGCCTCACTGAACGGGAAAAGATGCTCATGGGTTTGGCCGTTGCGATGATGCGGCTTTGCGATCCCTGAGTCGAGCGTCGCCTTGCGGACGCAAGGAAAGCCGGAATGACCGAAGAGGAGCTCGACGCCGCCGTGAATGTGATCGCCGCCGTGGACGCGGGAGTTCTGCAATCTTTGAACCAGAGGATAAAAAACCGCAACAAATAACTCCGGGACTACAAGGGGACAACAGAACTCGGTGCCCGTCACCAGTCTAAAATGAAGCAAGACCTTTTTTCTTGCCAAGCGGCCTTTACGAATATTGATGTCAACAAAAGCTGGTCTGGGTATTCAAACGCAAGCGTGCAAGCGGGGTCTGGCCTTGCATTCTTGCGAATTGCTAACGCGCTGGCGTGATACGCGCCAACCCTTTCGAGTGTGTTTTCGCTTTTGATGATACATGGGGAGGGGAAAAAAGGACGCGGACCTTTTTATTTCCCTCAAAACTTCAACAGGTGCCACTCATATGGTCAACGGTCATTTCAAGATTTGATCTAGTTTGGCCAGAATTTTCCGGTCCAACTGGAAGTAATTCTTGGCCAGCGTTTCGACCTCCTCGCCGGTCATGGGATCGAGGTCCAGCTTCGCTTTTTCGGCTTCGGCAAGAAACTCGGGGTCGCTCATTGTGCTCATAAAAGCTTTTCTCAGTTGCTCGACGCGTTCCCTGGGTGTGCCCGGAGGAAGCACGTAAAGGCGCGTGAGTACATTCGCGTCGTCAACAGCGGCCCGGTAGATCGCCTTCTGCTCGGGAGTCTTCAAAAGATTAATGGCCAGGGGCACTTTGGAAAGGTCGGGATGCGGTTTGGGGAACATCTGGAGCACGACTTTGACCGCTCCCGCATCCAAAGCCTTGCGCCAGGTAACTTTAATTGAGTCCCACTGCCAGCAGGCTCCGGATACCTCGCCGCCTTCGGCTGCCAAGCGAATCTCGGTGGTTCCCTTGTATCCCGATACCATCTGTATCGGAAGGTCAAACAACGCCTTGAGGACCGCGGTCATATTATAGGCGCCATCGCCCGGGGCAGTCGCACCCAATTTCACAGGCGTCTTGGACGTCTTCCATTTTTCGAGGTCGGTGATGCCGCTGGCCGTTGTCAGGGCGCAGGCACCGGGCGAGCGAACGGGGACGCCGATCCACTCGAACTTGCGCGCGTCAAACTCGATTCCGGGGCGGTCTAGAACCTGGTTCAGGATTTGATTGCCGTGTATGTTTGCGATGCTAAGACCATCGGGTTTGGCTATTCTGTAGAGGTAGTTGGCGGCGATCAAGCTGGAAGCGCCGGACATATTCTCCACGATGACGTTGGGGTTGCCAGGTATATGCTTACCGAAATGCCTGGCGATAGCCCGGGTATAGGTGTCGAAGCCGCCACCGGCGGAAAAGCCCACGATGATCCGGAGCGTTTTCCCCTTGTAATAATCCTCCTGACCATTTACTGGATGGGGGGATGAGGCCATTAAGAGATAAAGGGTTAGTAGACAAAGGATGAAAGTCCTAACTCTGTTGATCTCCTGGTACATATCGCTCTCCTTTCCAAGCATGTTGCCGCAAAACGAAAGGCGGCAGAACGCCTTTCCTAGCGTGCAAGTCGCTGCATTCTTATACTAGCGTTTTCAGGGAATCGTCGTGGATTCCACCTGCTGCTTACTGGTATAGGTTTCGTGACCGGGCTCCCGGGTAAGTTACTCCCTCCAGGCCACAAATTCAATTTCCAAGGACCAACTACGTCAATGCCTCGTAGCGCTCGGCCATGACACCGACTTACCCACTTGAAATTTCCAGCGGGATGTTCTGGCCTTGCACACTTGCAGATTGCCAACGAGCCGGCTCAATCCATTCCAACTCTCCCGACTATTTGTTTCGATTTTGATAACACATCGCTGTTTTTATCGAGTGACACTTGACCGCAGGGTGGATGGGTTCAGATTCTGGCAAAGGCAATCCGTTTAAACAACAACGTCCGCTATTCCGCATGAGTCGTCTTCTTGCCACTTGGGCGTTGCTGGGATTAAGATCAACATAAAACAATCTGTCGAAAACCGGTAAGCCGGGTGGAAGGGATGCGTAGGCTGGGAAGGACTGACGAGAGTGCACGATGACAGCTCAGAATAAGGCGTACTGGCCTCTCGCGGTCGGAGTTGCCGCCGTCTTGGGTGTGGTCTCCGGCATCGTGGTCGCTAGCGTTGGGTTTAAGTTGCTGAGATCGCCGAAGGGCGGCTGAACTTGAGCAAAGGCACTGAACGAGCTGGTCCAGCTCCAAAAAGCACAGACTTCTGAAAGCCCCAGCGACGCGAAGGTTGATCGTTGATTTCATTTTTGATGAATCCGAATGGCCCGAGCCAATGCGGAAGATCAAAATCCGTGGGCTATAAAGCCGCCTGTCTTCTTGCCGTTTTCTTCCTTGGGTTTTTTCTGCCGGC
>JBFJNS010000141.1:0-7322 GCA_041618055.1 Binatia bacterium | reverse complement strand
GTCAATCGCCGCTCAACAAGCACTAGCCACTAGAGATGTTACTTAGAGCCAAGGCATGCAGCTGACGAGAGCACCTCGAGTGATTTTCTTTGACCCTGACTGACCACCCCAAGACATCAAAAAGCCGTTTCAAATCAGCCAATTACCATGATGACTCCTCCGCCCCAATCCTATGCCGTAGGATTGCTCCGGAGGCGAAACGAAGGGGCAGATTGTTGTCTGTATGAATGCGCGCGTCCGCTCTGGCACAGAAATTGGTCTGACGGACATTCGGCGCATCGGCAGACATGATGATGGCTCCATTTATTCGTCAAACACCGGCTTTCGATCTTCGTGTCTTTGAATCGATCGTTGGCTCGGAAGCAATTCACAGTCTTCGGTCACTGGCTGCCAGGGTGCAACAGGCTTTTCACCACGAAGACCACCCTCTCACTGTGTTGCATATCAATTCTTCCTCGGTAGGCGGTGGCGTCGCCGACATTCTCAAATCTCTGATTCCATTGTCCAACGAAGTGGGAATTGCCGCCAAATGGTTGGTGATCGCCGGAGATGATTCATTCTTCGAAATCACCAAGAAATTCCACAATGCTCTGCAAGGCTCCCCTCAGGCACGTATTACTGCCACGATGCTTTCACATTACGAGCATGTCTCAAGGCAAAATGTTGATCACTTGCGCCGTCTCTTCAGCGAGCACGGGTTGTTATCCCCCGCCGTAATCGTAGTGCACGACCCGCAGCCTGCAGGTCTTATTCCGTATTTACGTCGAGAGTTTCCCGAGAGTGTTGTTATTTGGCGCGGACATATTCAGTTCGATCTTGCCGGGGCGGAGGCGTCCCACCCGAGCTATGGTGTGTGGCAGTTTCTTCTACAGTACGTCAACCAATGCAACGCGGCGATCTTTCATTTGCCGGAGATGGTCCCTCCGGGACTCCGGATTCCGGTGCGCTTCATTCTTCCGTCCATCAACCCTCTCGCCTTGATTAATCGGGATTTGAACCTGCCTGAGGCAAGGGATTTTGTCGATACGACTCTGCGCAAATACGGCTTGGAACATTTTTACGACCGCTCGCTTCCCATGCTGCTGCAAAACGCACGTTTCGATCCGTGGAAAGATCCCATCGGAGTCATGCAAGCCGTGCGCAGCGCCCGGAGGCTCCTGGCCAGCCAGAGTAAATTGCCCGAGCTGGTTTTAGCTGGCCCCCTGGCGCAGGACGATCCCGAGGCTCAAGCGGTTTTGGCTCAAATACGGCAAATGCTCGATGGCGACGGGGCCGTACATCTGTTGCCGTTAGATCCGCAAAGCGCATCCATAACTCCTGAACAGAGGCAAACCTTAAGCGCCATCGGCTTGAAACACACCGGCCTGACTTCTGAAGATCTCACGGAATTGGAACTCAACGCGCTTCAAACCCGCGCCGATGTCATCATTGCAAAATCGTTGCGCGAAGGATTCGGTTTGGCTGTGACCGGTGCAGGCTATCACGGTAAGCCGCGAATCGTTAGCCAGGTCGGCGGCATCGCCCGCCAAGTTGCCAACGGCAATGGTCACCTGCTGGCGGCGATGGTCGGCGGAACGCCGAACTTCAACCGGGAAGCATCGATAGAGATGACCCGCGACTGGATCGTTAAACTACTGACGACTCCGGGACTGGCCGAGGCGATGGGCAGCAGCGCAAGAAAATCCGTGGTTCAAAATTTTCTCCCCCACCGCCACTTAAGTGATTATTTCAATTTGTTTCTCGAGTTGCAGAACGGCCGAAGTATTCTGACGGAAGCTGCGCCGCTCGTGCCTGCCCCCTAGGGAGCTGCACGAGCCGCGCAGGTCTGCTGCCTAACCTTGACTTTCGGAAACTCAGCCGCGCTAACGCCTTCGAAACTGCACTTGCAGGCCGAGCCCTATCGTCACGCGTGCACTCCGCTGAAAGTCTAGTTCTTAAGACCGGGCAAACCGGCATCTAAACTGTAAAAGCCCCAGGGTTCACGAACTGATCCCTTTTGCCGCTCTTGATAATGAACATCCGTTGACGAGAAAACGGGAACGCTTTCCTTCGGTAATGGCAGATCAGCCGCGGAGCTCTGCTTACGGTCGCTCCTTAAGGAAGGGGTTGGGCGAGGTGATATCTTCTTCTATGAGATCGCCATACGGCCACGGGCGACCTAAATTATGGAATTGCTGTCTGAGCTTTTGGACCATTTCCATCTTCGAGTTGAAACTTAATCCTTTCAACACGCCGTCATGACAGTGATAGGCTTGGCGCCCCTTATCCTGGTGGCACCCATAGCGGTCGAGCTCACCCTCATGCGAATAGCCCGCGATCGGCATGCCCAGCATCAGAAATAAGCTCAACACCGCACGGATAAAGACAGGGTTTATGACCGAGCTTCGCATCCAAGCACTTTGACATGGGCGTTTTGACTCGGCTCCATTAACCGCAAGCAAAGGTTCAATGCCAACCCGATATGCTATAAACGGCGACCTTGCACCGCAGGTCAAATTCCTATGTGTGTAGGCCATACTGCACAGCGCTTTCTTATGGGCATGACAATGTTTCGAGGCATGTCTCTCCCTCATCATAAACTAACGGTGGGTGCGTTGCCATTCCTAAAGCGTCACCTTCAAAAACTCTGCGCCGAGCCCTGTGAATCGCCGCAAATTCAAGGAGATCGAAACCGGCATCGAGGTTATCAATGATCTCGACAGGGAATGATCTGATGATTTTCGATCGGTGCCGTGTATTCAGCTACGAGGTTATCCGGAATGTGTGGCACGACTCCGCTGTCGCGGATGACTCCACCAGATCTTGACTTGACCCGGTGCGGCCCGATCCTGTATTAGGTCCGCATACGGAGGATTGACCCATGCGCTTACTGCGGAGGTTACCGTGCCCCGGAATCGCTAAGACGACTACCCTGCTGTCCATTCTCGCGCTGCTACATGCTCTGCCGGGCATGGCTGCGTCGGCCGAGCGGGTTCGAGTTGCCCACTCCACGCTCACTGCGACCAACGCCGTGCTCTGGGTTGCCCGTGACCGCGCGATTTTCCAGCGCCATGGTCTCGATGTCAGCCTCATCTATGTCGCCGGTGTGCGCACCATGCAAGCTTTGCTCGCTCAGGAAGTGGAGCTTGTTTCCGTCTCCGGAACCACTGCCATCCAAGCCAATTTGGCCGGCGCGGACAGCGTGATCGTCGGCGGGATTTCCAACAGTGTCCTCATGTCGCTCGTGGCTGCGCCCGATATCACCGCCGTGGAGGGGCTGCGCGGTAAGCGCGTAGGCATTACCCGTTTCGGCTCCCTCTCAGATTTCATGGCCCGCAGCTACTTACAGCGCGCCGGGATCGCACCCGATCGGGATGTCGCCATGATCCAGACGGGCGGGTACCCGGAGAGCGTAGCGGCGTTGCAAGCGGGCGGGATTCAAGCGGCAATGCTAAGCCCACCGTACCACACCATCGCGATTAAGCGGCTCGGTTTCCGCGAGCTGGTCGACCTGAGCCGGACGACGAAGTATCAAGCCAATGCTCTGGTCACCCTGCGGCGTTTCGCCCAGACCCAGCCTGCTGTTGTCAGCGCATTTATGGAAGCCTATGTCGAGGCCGTACGCGTCTTCAAACAAGACCGTGAGTTTACTCTTGGCGTGATCGGTCGGGCCATGCGAACCAAAGACCGCCAGATCCTGGAGGAGACATACGGTTTCTATCGGGATTACTTTGAAGACATTCCCTATCCGACGACCGAGGGCGTGCAGCTCATCCTGGACGAACTGGCGCCCCGTATTCCGAAGGCCCGAGAGAGCCGCCCGCAGGATTTTCTCGACCTCCAGTTTGTACGGGCCATCGAAGCGGCCCGTGGCAAAAAGAATCCCAAACCTTGATGCGGATTGCCGCGTCGGCAATTGCAACCGCGCGCTCTATTCCCTAAGGAGCTACAAACGTGAATGACATTATTGCCATAGAGGCCGACCGCCTGCTTGACGGGCGCGGGGGTCCCCCGGTGGAGCCCGCGCGAGTGGTGATCGAAGGAGAGCGCATCAGCGCTGCAGGTCCGGCAGAGCGGATCAAGGTCCCAGAGGGAGCTCGCCGGGTCTCTCTGGGCGCGCGCACTCTGCTTCCAGGCTTGATCGATGCGCACGTTCACCTCAAGGGCTGGCGCAGCTCCAATCCCAACGACATTCTTATCACGCCCCATCCACTGGCGGCCCTGAGGGCTGCGGCGGACTGCCGAAGATTGCTCCAGGCTGGATTCACCACCGTGCGCGATTGCGGCGGCTGCCTGGGACCTCACCTGCGGGACGCAATCACCGCCAAAGAGATTCCTGGTCCGAGAATCCTCACCGCGTATCGGGGGCTGTCTCAGACCGGACGCGTGCAGAAAGTCACATGGGCGCTGGACACCACGCCACTGCGCCAGGAAGTGGACGGTGTCGACGAGTGCCGGCGCGTTGTCAGAGAGCACATCGGACTGGGGGCGGACTTAATCAAAGTCTCTATTACAGGGCGGGTGTATGCCCCGCGAAGCGATCCGGGGCAGACCGCGTACACATTGGAAGAGATTCAGGCAATCGTCAACGAGGCCCACCGTATGAGCCGGCGGGTGGCGGCCCACGCCCAAGCCACGCAAGGGATCAAGAACGGCATCCTAGCCGGTGTCGATTCGATCGAACACGGCATCTATCTGGACGAAGAAGCGTGCCAATTGATGCGGGAGCGCAATACCGCACTGGTCCCGACACTGGCCTATTTCTATCGCATCGCAACTTTGGGCGAAGGCCTCGGATCGCCGGCCTATGCGGTCCGCAAAGCCAGGGAAGTTGTCGAAGCACACATGAAATCGTTCGCCCTGGCCATGCGCATGGGGGTTACCATCGGGATGGGGACGGACTTCGAGGGATCACCGCTTTTTCCCCACGGAGAAAACGCTATGGAATTCGAGCTGATGGTCGAAGGGGGCATGAAAGCATGCGATGTCATCGTTGCGGCCACGGCAACTAATGCGGCCATCTTGGGTATCGAGCAAAAGGTCGGCACAGTAGAAACGGGAAAAGTGGCGGATCTCATCGCGGTTCCGGGAAACCCGCTGGAAGACATCGGTGTGCTTCGCCGCGTAGAGTTCGTGATGCAGGGAGGGCAGATTGCCGGGTCCCGGATCCATGGCATTACGGAGACTTGATAAAACACAGTCCCAGACAGTTACATAGAGTCGTCTCGCACCCATCTGACGTTGGAATGTGGATTCGACCAACGCAATTCTTTGCTGCAACCGGTAAGCAGGCGCGAGTCGAAGAAGTGCACCGAGTCTTGTTTTATCCCGGATTCGTCAGTTGGATCGATGATTTATACGGAGCGAGGGGCGAACCCGGAGCAGCGAACGCATATAAACCTAGAAACGGCGATTGAACCGGTGAGAAGTGTGTAAGCTCGTGATAGTGTGGCGGTAATTTATATTTGGGAGGTCACCCGATGGGTGAGGCGAAATCGCGGGCGTTGGTGGCACGTGGGGAGGTGGTGGAAGCGCTAGGGCTGCAGAGCGCAAGCGGTCAGCTCAAAGTTCGTTGGGACAACAAGGCACAGGCCACGGTGCTTGGGCAGATGGCGTTTTTCATCGAGTTTCTCACGGTCACGGGTTTATTCGATCAGTGGGTAGGGGACTGTCCGGTTCACTACAAGAGTCCCAACGGCTCGAGCCGGCGCGACATCCTTGGGACGTGGATGCTGTCGATTCTCTCAGGGCACTGGCGTTATGCCCACGTGAGTGCGATCCGCGCCGACGGGGTCAATCCCGGGCTACTGGGAATGAGTGCTGTGGTGGCTGAGGACACAGTGCGGCGGGCGCTAAAGGCGATCGATGAGAAGGCGGGATGCGATTGGCTTTTGCGCCACATAGGGCGCACGGTATTGGGGCTTTTGGATGCGCCGTGGATCTTAGATGTGGATGTCACGATCAAGCCCTTGTATGGCAAGCAGCAAGGAGCGCTGGTGGGATATAATCCGCACAAGCCTGGGCGCCCTTCCCATGCCTACCACAGCTATCAGGTTTCGGGACTGAGATTAATGTTGGGAGTCGATGTGCTGGCGGGCAATCAGAGCCATGTCAATCAAACGCTGCCAGGGCTTTTGCGTCTTCTCGATGCTTTGCCACAATCGAAGCGACCCAAGCTAGTGCGTGGGGATGCGGGATTGGGGGTTGAGCCGATGCTGGGTGCGCTGGAGGAGCGTGGGCAGGGTTATCTCTTTAAGCTTCGGCTTACGAAGAATGTCAAGCGCTATATAGAGAAGCTCTTTTGGGAGCAGGATTGGAGGGATGTGGGAGAACAGTGGGAGAGGCGAGAGGGGGAACTCAGGCTCAGTGGCTGGAGTCGTACGCGCCGGGTGATTGTGCTGCGCCGTGCGCTTAGAGGAGAAGCGCTGCTGGTCGACGAATCTCAAGGGATTCTTGCTTTTGTTGAAGCCGATATGGCTGCCAAGCGCTACGAGTACGCGGTACTGGTGACCGATTTAGACCAAGAGTTACTCACCGTCGCACAACTGTATCGGGATCGGGCCGATGCCGAGAACACTTTTGATGAGATTAAGAACCAATGGGGCTGGGGTGGCTTTACCTGAAGCCCCGTCACTCGCATCAACCGCTCCACCCGCTTGTGATTGACACCAAAGCCCATCTCCTGCAGCCAGTCGGTCATGCGCGGCGCTCCGTAAAACGGCCGCCTCAGGTACAGCCCGTCGATCACCCTCATCAAAGCCAGGTTCTCTTCGCTTTCGGTGCCCAGCGGCTTGTAGTGATAGCTCGATCGGCTCACCCCCGCCAAGGCGCACTGGCGCGCGATCGACAATCTCCCATGTTCCGGCTCGATCCATTCCCGCCGTCTCTCCAAAGACACGCCCAAAGCTTTTTTTTAAGCCAGTCGATCTCCATCTTTAGCCGCCCAATCTCCTCATACAAAGGTGCGGTCAGTTCTTCCTTCCGCCGTGTTGCGTTGCCTCGCCGAAAAACCTCCGATGCGCCTCGGACCAATTGGCGCTTCCACTGCGCGATGACGGTGGGATGCGCTCCATATGCCGCACTGAGCTCGCTCAGTGTCCGCACCCCCTTGATCGCCTCCAGCGCTACTCGATCTTTGATTTCCTCGGTGTGCTTTCTCCGCTTCCTGCTCATTCATTGCCTCCTTTCTCGGAACAGGAGGTTATCACCGCTTTTCTTTAGCTTAGCAAACTCTCCAAAAAACGGGGGAAACTTCAAGGGGGTCAGTCCAAACAATGTTCAACAGAATCCCACTGGATTAGCTGCTTAACAACATTATTATTGATGCCATGGAGGCCATTTCG
>JBFJNS010000140.1:0-7338 GCA_041618055.1 Binatia bacterium | reverse complement strand
CTCCATCGAGGGCCGCTGCGTTTGAGATCGCCATCAAAGTCGAGGAATCGACCGGGGAAATAGATTTCAGTTGCTTTATGGAGCAAGAGGCAGGTTCGCTGGCCCCGAAATTCTTCGGCAGGGTGAACAGCGAAGACAGAGACCATGGGCGCAGACTTCGAAACTACATGAGAGAAAAAGGCATTAGTATTCCAGGAACTTTAGGTAAGGGACAAGATAACATCGGTTAAGGTCGTGCCCTACTTTCCCTCGAGGCTGATCGGGAAAGTAGCCTGATCAATTCCAGTCTCACCTTTGTTGCTTCGCCCATCTTCCCAGTGAATCCGGCTGTTCGATTTTCACCGGCGCAATCGCGACGCCGAGTTAGCGCAGAGTATGATTTGGAACCGCGGTGACAATACGAGGCAACTCTATCGAGGGTGGTGGACTTATACTCCCGGGGCCGCTATGGTCACTGGCTTCGCTAGTCCGCGCGTCGAGAGAGCCGGAAGGTTTTCTACATGATGACCATTCGATCGCCTGATCTCTGGACAAGGAGGCTTCTCTTCCATGAGGCATCCTCCCGGGAAAAGTCTTTGCGGAAGTGCGCGCCCCGGCTCTCTTCTCTCATTAAAGCGCTCCTCGCTACCATTTCGCCCACGAGCAACGCATTTTCCACTTCAAGCAGTCCGCAGGAGGCCTGAGCTGAGTCGGCGGCGTTTCCCTCGACGGCTGCTTTCAGTTCACCGAAGATTTGCAGCGCCGTGCGCAGGCCCTCCGCGTCGCGGACGACCCCCACATGCCGCCACATCACGTCTCTAATTTTTCCCGTCAGGCTGGCGATCTCGGCCGGGCTTAACACTTTTTGCTTCCCGAGCCTGATTCGCTCTTCCGCTAGGCGCGAAATTAACTCTGAGTCGACTTGGGCGCTGCCTGCTTTGGCGGCGAAGCGGGAAGCCGATTGACCCGCGCGCGCGCCAAAAATCACAGCGTCCGTCAGGGCATTCCTCCCCATCCGATTGGCCCCGTGCACTCCAGCGGCGCTCTCACCGGCGACATAGAGCCCGTCGATACCGGTGCTGCCATCTTCGCCGATCGCCACCCCGCCGATGAAGAAGTGGCAGACGGGCGTTGTCAAAACAGGCTTCTCGGCACATTGCAACACGTCCCTAAATGCCTCCTTATAAACGAGAGTCGCGTGATCCTTGGGCCAGCGCTCATCATTGACGCCGGTCAGATCTAGAAGGACGCATCCATTGACGTCGTTGCCTTCTTGAATCTCGAGGAAGATTGCCCTGGAGAGAAGATCTCTCGCTTTGATAGCGACAGGCCTCTGTTCCAGGTGATGTTTCTCTAGCAGGTTCTCACCCTTGGCATTTCTAATTTCACCGACATCGGCAAGATTGGGCGGGAAAAGCCCGATCCCCTGGGCGTTAAGTCTCTGGTCATCGACTCCCAAAGGATAAAACTGGACGAACTCCATGTCTCTTAACTTCAGCCCCGCGCGGTAGGCCATCGCATAACCGTCGCCCGTGTTTCTCGGATCGTTATCGGTCTTGGCATAGAGACCGCCGGCGCCGCCGGTCGCCAAAACCACGCTCTTGCTTTCGATAAAAATCGGCTTCTCTGCTTTCGCATCAAAGCCCAAAAGCCCGCGCACGCTCCCTTCTTGAACGATCAAATCGACTGCCTGCAAGCCGGGATTCCATCTGACCTGCAAGGCATCGGCCCGGGTCCTCAGAGCCCTGGTCAGCTCGGAGCCTCGCGCATTCACGGGGCCTCCCGCGCAGATCACATACCCGTGGAACGTTTCAACTCTCAGGCCATAATCGCGGAGCTCCTTGAATCGCTGCGGCGCCTCTTCAGTCAGGATCTTGATGAAGCGCTCATCGCCAATGAATCTCCCCGACTCCACGGTATCCCTGGCATGGTCCGCGACAGAATAGCCTTCGGTGGTTATGGCCAAACCGCCACCGCTGCGGTCAGTCGAGCAGCCAGCGGATTTCAAGCCCAGGAGCACATCCGCGCCGTTCTCGCGGGCCTTAACGGCAGCCATGAGTCCTGCGGCTCCACCGCCGATAACGAGCACATCGGCCTTGTCGCAACGCTCCACTAACATAGTTCGCGGCTCTCGCTCTCCTTTAATGCGAAAGGAAAACTCCTTGCACTCGATGCGGCGTTGGAGGCTGTCGTGGTTCTCGCTCGAAGATGCCCGCAGCGGGTGAGACCGCCACATATCAAAGCTGCAAGGAAGTCCTCAGCAATTCCCGGACGACCTTTTCTCGGCGACTCGGCATCAATGGGTGGGAGTTTCACGCTTCCTGCCTTGACCGTCTCTCGCAGAACGTGAGCGGGAGCTTCAGTCTTGTCTGCGGAAATTCCGATTTGAGTGTGTCGTTGATTACACCAGCCGCCCAGTTGAGTCAAGCGCAAATCGACCTGGTTCCTTGCAGCTGGCATCGTGGTTCACTTCGGCCGTTACCGCCGACTTGTCTGGTCTGTTTGCTGCCTGCCAACTCCCTCGCCGCTTTTACAACGTGATTGATCCTTGGTACGTTGAAAGCTCTTAACTGTTGGTGACTCTCCATTGAAGTTTCGCAGTCCCTTTTCTTTTCCCGCTTCAGAACCACGAGTCTTTTACGGCTGGTATATCGTCGCGGTCGGATTTCTTTCCCACCTCGTTTGCGCATTTCACATGTCAAGCACGCTGAGCGTCTTTCTCAAGCCACTCACCGAAGATTTGAACGTCTCACGCGGAGTCTTCTCCCTGCTTCGATCAGGCGAAATTCTGGTTGGCGCTTTTATCGCGCCCTTCGTCGGGCCGCTGGTGGATCGCTACGGCGGGCGCTGGCTCATGGCCGGAGGCGCTCTGCTTGCGGGGATCGGATTTCTTCTCATGAGTCAGGTCACCGCATTCTGGCAGTTCTTCGTCATTCGTTTGCTCTTGGTAACAGTCGGCGGTGTTTTCATGTGTCACATGGTTGTGGCCGTGACTATCTCACGCTGGTTTGTCAAAAAAAGGGGACGGGCGATCGCCGTCGCAAGTTTAGGGCAGGGCCTGTCCAAGGTCGGCATCCCGCTTTTTTCAGCGGTACTATTTGCCCTCGTGGGATGGCGCTATACATGGGGAATCTTCGGCATTGTCACCCTCGTGCTCGTGGTCGTCCCGGCGATCGTTTTCATGCGGCCCAGTCCAGAGGAGATGGGTCTGAAGCCTGACGGGGAGGACCCGTTGACTTCTGACCGTGAGGCGCCGCGGCACGGCGGAACGCCCAAGAAAATTAGCAATGCAGCATCTGCGGCCGAGGAAGTCGTCTGGTCGCGGATGGAGGTGTTGCGAAATAAAACCTTCTGGCTCGTCTGTTTCATGTTTGGCATGGCCAATGTGGGAATTGCCGGTCTCAACCTCCATGTGTTCCCCTTCGTTTCCGACCTCGGATACCCTACGTTGGTCGCGGCCACGGTCATGAGCATTATCGCGTCAACACAGCTTGGCTCCACGCTGGTCTGGGGTTTTGTCAGCGAGCGCATGGATATTCGCAAATCAACCATGCTCATGTTTCTGATTCAGGCAGCGGGCCTGGCCTCCGCCATCGCCACTACTGGTCTGGCGTCGATTTATGCGGGTTTTTTTGTTTACGGCATCGGTCTTGGCGGGAGTTGGGTCTTGCAGGAACTCATCTGGGCCAATTTCTACGGGCGCCTGTCGCTTGGCACGGTCCGAGGCTTGGGAATACTAGTTACCCACGGCGTGGGTGCCGCGGGTGCGCCCTTCTTCGGCTTTGTCTTCGATACCACCGGCAGCTACATGATCTCGTTCCTGCTCTTCGGGCTGGCGCTGTTATTGTCGGCCCTCTTAAGCCTGATTGCGCGCGCGCCACGGAAGTAGTGCGCTGCGAGCGCTTGGCGCCTCCGAGACTCCTTGACGCAGTGTCGCACTCTCCCTCGCGGTTGACACAATATCCTCGTTTGAATACGTGTAATGGAGGATCGGTGATTTTCACTCGAAGCCGCACTGTGAAACTGTGAAAAGGAGAGTGTTATGAAAAAGATTCAACAGCTTTGCGCGATGATCGGGATTGGCCTCTTCGTGTCGATGGGGTTTTGCTCGCCTGTTAATGCAGAGAGCGCCTACTACGCTAAAGCGAAGGAAGAGGGAAAAGTCGTTCTTTACACCTCGCTTGCCGGCGCCGATAACAAGCCGTTCAAAGAGGCGTTCGAAAAAAAATACCCGGGAGTTAAGTTAGAAATGTACCGTGTTTCCGGGTCAAAAGTCCTGCAAAAGGTGCTGGCCGAGCATAACGCGGGGGCGGATATTGCGGATGTCGTGTTGACCGAGGAAACGGCTCTCTTGGTCCTGAGAGAAAAGAAACTGCTTGCCAAATTCGACTCCCCCGAAAGAAATGCCTTTGATTCCCGCTTCAAGGACCCGGACGGCTACTGGGTTGATGTATACCCGACAGTCAACTCTATTGCGTACAACACCAAGCTGGTTGCGAAGAAGGATTTGCCGGTTCATTACACGGATCTGTTGCTGCCCAAGTGGAAAGGCAAGACGGGAGTCAATGCCAACAACTTCATGTTCCTTGCGGCCATGCTCGATTTTTACGGCAAGGAGAAGGGAATGGACTTTCTCCGCAAGCTGGCGGCGCAAAACCCTCAGGTCAGAGCGGGCGGCACTCTCTCCGCGACTTTGGTCGCGGCAGGAGAATTCCCCCTTGCGTACACGATTAACGCAAACAATGTGGAGAACGTGAAGGAACAGGGTGGACCCGTGGACTGGGTACGCATTGCTGACCCGCTCTACGGCGAGCCCCATCCCGTGTGCATCATGGCGGCGGCGCCCCATCCGAATGCGGCTCGACTCCTGGCAGAGTTTGCCATCTCCAAAGATGGGCAGACACTCATCAGTGACCTCGGTAAAGTCCCCGGACGTGGGGACGTTAAACCCAAAATCGGAGTGGATCGCGACAACATGCGTATCATCCCTCGCGAGGAAGCGGCGCGTAACGCCTATTATCGAAAGCTGTTTGACGACTTGTTCGTGAAACAGTGATACATGCGGCAGACGGTTCCACACGAGGCGTAGGTTCGTCGGCGAATTTGTTGTCTGTCATACTGGTTGTGCCTCTCTGGGACTAGCGCACGGTACCTGCCTCATGTCGGCGACGGGTTGGCCTCTTCAACGGCAGGAGCCGCGGAGACGTCGTTAATAAGAGATTCGCTCTCACCAGTTGATCCAGCTAACCGGCCCTAGGCTGATCCAGGGCACGTAGGTGACCAGCAGAGTCACCAGCGCCAAGACCACCGTGAAAGGCCAGCCGGCCTTGAAGACATCCCAGAAGGGAATGCGCGCGATGGCCGCTGTCGTGAACAGCACCGTGGCCACGGGAGGTGTCTGTTGTCCTACTCCGAGGTTGATGGTGACGATTATGCCGAAATGAATGGGATCCACGCCGATCTGGCGGATGAGCGGCATGACGATAGGGACGATGAGAATGATGGCGGCTGCCGAGTGGAGAAACATCCCGGCAACTAGAAAAAAGATATTGAGGAAGAAAAGGATAAGATATTTGTTCGAAGTGCTTTCGAGAATGATGCGCGCGAACTTTTGCGGAATCTGCTCGCTCGTGAGGTACCATCCTAACACCGCTGAAGAGGCCACGATGAGCATGACCGCCGCCGTTTGTCCCACCGAGTCCTTGAGGACAAGTATCAGATTGCGCAGGGGTAGCTCTCGGTAGATCAGGACTCCGATTGCCAATGCAGCCAGAACCGCGAGGGCTGCGACCTCGGTGGCTGTAGCGATGCCGAGAAGAATGCCGCCCCAGATAACAATGGGAATGAAGAGCGCCCAGAAAGCGTCCAACGTCGACTGGGCGATGTTGCGTATCGAGAAATTCTGCTCTACGGGTAGGTTGTACTTTGTCGCGTAATAGTAGCTGAGCCCCATCATGGCCCCTCCCGCTAGGAATCCCGGCAGGAATCCAGCGAAAAAAAGCTTGGCCACGGACGCCTCAGCCATCCAGGCGTAGATGATCATCGGGATCGAAGGCGGAATCAAGATCGCGGCGGAAGCCGCGTTGGAAACGATGGCAGCGCTGAAGGCCCTGGGGTAGCCGCGTTTTTCCATTGCCGGAATCACGACGTTGCCGATAGCCGCGGCGTCGGCCACAGAGGAGCCGGAAATTTCGCTCTGGATCATCGTGGCGACGACCGTTACCATGGCCAGTCCCCCCCGGATAAAGCCGACCAGGCTGTTAGCCATGTTGACCAGCCTCAAGGAGATCCCGGATGTATCCATCAGGCCTCCGGCAAGGATAAACAGCGGGATGGCCAGCAACGGGAAACTCGAGGCGCCGGAAAAAAGGTTAAGCGGGATGACACTGAGGGATGCGCTTCCTTGCCAGATAAGGAAGATGGCGGTTGTGATGGCCAGGCCAAAGCCAATCGGAACGCCAAGCAGTGTGAGAAGGATAATTACTCCGAGGATGAGCCACTCCACGCCGCTACGGTTCCTTTCCCTTTCTTCTTGCCGAACAGAAGATGTAGCAATCGATTGAAACTGATCAGCAACATCAGCGCACCCGCAATTGGGATTACGCTGTAAACCCAGCCCATTTTGATCCACTCGAGAGAGATTGCGGTTTCATCTCCCATTTTTTGCGTGAGCAACCAGCCGTAGTAAAAAAGGATGACCTGGAATGCGAGGACAAGAGTTTCCGAGACTGCTTCGATAATCTTTCTCGTAGACGGCGCGGCCCTGTTGACCACCAACTCAAATCCGATGTGGCGGCGGCGGTAAGAGGCCACAACGGCACCGTAGAAGGTCAGCCAAACGAGCAAGTAAGAGGCAAACTCGTCATACCACGCGAGCGACGCATCGAGAACGTAGCGAAAAAAGACCCCAAGAGATACCAACAAGACCATCAGAACGAGAAGAATAACGGCCCACCATTCCAAAATCTTGACGGTTCGGTCTAAAAATCGTTCCACGCGAAAAAACTATGCCGCTGCAAAATTTGGTTTGTCACTTTCGATTTGAGTCGCAGCTCAAAGCCCAAGAGCCCGGAGTGGCACGCGGCTATCTTAGCGACTGAATCACCTTAACGAGCTCCGACCCACCGGATACCTCTTTGCCGAAATCCTCATAGATGGCTGCCGACGCCTTGATAAAAGCGTCTTTGTCCACCTCGTTGGCTGCCATGGGAGGCGCGAGCTTGGTCATCAAATCCTTGTCGAGTCGCTCGCCCTCCGAGCGGGCGAAGTCACCCATTTCCCAGGCAATCTTTGAGAGGGTGCTTTGGGTGTCCTTCGGCAGTTTTGCCCAAAACTCCTCACCGACCACCAAGTACGCGG
>JBFJNS010000139.1:0-7349 GCA_041618055.1 Binatia bacterium | reverse complement strand
TGAGAAAGGAATCAATGTAAGGACTCAATCTCTCGTTCATCATGCGGCGCCAGGATTTCGCGCAAGTAACGGCGAACTTCATCGAGACAGCCGGGGTCGAGAATTTTCGCGCCGGCCTGATCCGTCACGTAAAACACGTCCGCCACTTGATCTACATTCGTGGATATCTTCGCCACATGGATGGAAAGCCCCAACTGGTGCAGTCCGTAGGTGATCGTGAATAGCACTCCCAGATGGTCTTCCGTAAAGACCTCCACGATCGTAAAGTGATCGGACGCTTCGTTGTCGATTTGAATGACGGTTGACACTTTGGGAACGCGCTTTTGCAGAAACGACGAAGGCTGGGATTTTGCGACCAATTGGGCAACATCCAGTTTGCCTTCCAAAACACCCTCCAAAGTCGAGCGAAACCTACTCCATTTCTGCTCTCCCGTCACGCTTTCCGAACGGCCACGATGGGACACCCGAAACACATCGAGAATACGACCGTCGCTGGCGGTAAAAATACGTGCGTTCAGAATGTCCAGATTCAACGCAGCCATGACGCCGGTAATGGAAGCGAAGAGGCCGGGACGGTCGTTGGTGCAGACCGCCACCGTACTGCAGTCCCGCTCAGGAAAGTGCTCGACCATGCTCACGGCTCCACGCCCGGAGAACTGCTCCATGAGGGCGAAATGAGCCGGCACCTCGCCCTCTGAAGTCGACAGAAAGTACCGCTCCGGCATGGTTTCCAGGAAACGCTGAACCGCGTCGATTGCATAGTCTTTTGATAGCTCGCGTCGCAGCCTGCCCTGAATGCGCCGTAGCACCGCCCGCAGATCCTCTCTCTTGAATTCCCCTTTTTCCATCTCTTCCAGAACGCTCAACGCCTTCACGTAAAGCTCGCCCAGAAGCGATGCTTTCCATGGATTCCAAACATCGGGCCCTACCGCCTTGACATCGGCAAAGGTCAGCAAATAAAGCATTTTGAGATTGTTCACGCTGCCCATCGTTTGGGCGAAGTCAAGGATGGTCTTTACGTCCTCCAAGTCGCGCCGGAACGCGGTCTGGGTCATCACGAGATGATAACGCACCAAAAACTCAACAAGGGCCCCGTCATCGACGTTGAGACGCATCCGCCGGGCGATTTGCCGCACCATGACAGCCCCCCGCTCGGAGTGGCCGCCGCCGAAACCCTTGCCGATGTCATGGAACATCAGGCCCAAATACAGCAGCTCTATCTTTTCCGTTTCACGAGCGAGCTGAGTCAACAGGGGCAAGGAGTCCTTATATTCCCCGGCCTTGAGTTTCTCGATCTCGTGAATAAGCAACAGGGAGTGATGGTCAACCGTGTAAATATGATAGGCGTCGTGCAAGACCATGCACAAAAGCCGACCGAACTCGGGAATGAAGGCGCCGAGCACCCCGCAGCGATGCATTTCGGACAGCGTCTCATAGACGCGATCCTTCCACTTCAAAATCTGAAAAAAAGGAATGTTGGCCGCTGCCGCCCGGCGAAAAGTCTCATCAATGAGGTGCAAGTGATCGCGCAACAGCTCGCGGGTTTCGTGCGACAGTTGGTAGCCGTATTTTTGCGAATCGATAAATATGCGCATTAGATTCCCCGGATCGCTGGTGAGAATTTCGGGTTTCGTGATCACGATATGCCCGCGGGATTTGCGCACCCCGTCGCGCAGGGTTCTGCCGAAGCTGTATTTGTTGCCGAAGAGGGGCCGCCCGCAGTCGGTGAGGCGATGAATAGCGAGGGCGGTAAGGCGACTGATCTGCGAGGCGTGGAGATAGTAAGCGCGCATGAAAACCTCGACGGCTTTCAGACTTCCCTCCCCCCGGTAACCGAGGGCGCGGCTTACTTTCTCTTGTTCCTCGAATGTCAGTTGGTCCTGGTGCTTGCCGGCTGAAAAGTGAAGCTCGTTGCGAACCCGGAGAAGAAAATCCTGCGAAATTTTCAACTGCGCCACATCCGCCGAACTAATCACACCGTCCAAGGCGAGCGCATCGAGATCCTTCGCATTGAGTGTTGCACGAGCGATCCAACGCGCGGTATGGATATCGCGAAGACCTCCCTCACCCTCTTTAACGTCCGGCTCAAGGAGGTACACTGACCCGCCGTAGGCCTCGTGCCGGGCCCGATTTTCCGTCAGTTTTTCCTGAACAAAAGTTCCCAGCTTTTTCCTTACCAAACGACTTTCAACCGCTTTTTCAAACTCGCCGTAAAGGGAAAAGTCGCCGCACAAATAGCGTGCATCCAACAGAGCGGTCTTGACTTTCATATCGAGCCCGGCCAACCGCACGCACTCGCCGGGGCTCCGGATCGCGTGCCCTACTTGCAGGCCGGCATCCCACAGGGTATAGAGCAGCCTCTCGGTGATGGCCTCGACATAAGGAGACACCTTCCAGGAGTAAAGAAACAATAGATCAATGTCAGAGCAGGGATTGAGCTCGCCCCGCCCATAGCCTCCCTGGGCGACCACCGCGCAGCGCGGGTGGTCGCTGGGATAGCGGCTGATGAAATCGTCTTTCACGACGCTGAATAAATGTCGGATCACATGATCCATCATCGTCGCGTAAGCCGAAACGATTTCCATCCCTCCAGCGCCCAACCGGTGCTTTTCCAAAAGCAACGAACGCCCCTTTTGCACATACGCCCGGGTCAGACCGGCGAGGTCGGTGATGCTTCTTGTCTCATCAAGAAGCGAGCGAGCCAGAGCAATGGAATCCAAACTAACGCCTTCCTGTTTTTATAAAGTTTTCATGGCCAGGGCGCTTTGATTGTATTCCTTGACACCCTGATACAAAGCTTCCGCCAAGGCTCGTTGATAACTGCTTCGGGTCATGGCGCGGCCTTCCGTCTTGTTCGTGATGAAAAACATTTCCACCAGAACGCTAGGCATCCGGGCTCCGACGAGAACGTAAAACAACGCCTTCTTGACGCCGAGATCACGAACATCGCCCATTTTCTTGGACATGGTGCTCACCAAGGAGCCGTGAATCCGGTGAGCCAAGGCGATGGAATCTTCGAGCTTCATGTTTTGCGTCAAGTCGCTCAAGATAAATTGCAGATCGGAAATGTCTTTGCGCAACGTACCGTTCTCCCTGGCCGCCAACCTTATCGCCGCCTCGTCGTTGGTGTTGTCGAGATAATAGGTTTCCAGACCTTTGGCGTCACTATTAGGACTAGCATTCATATGCAGGGATATGAACAGATCCGCGTCCTCGGCGTTGGCAATGGCGGTTCTGTCTTCCAAGGGTACAAATCGATCGTCATTGCGGGTCAGAACAACCTGGATACCCATTTCCTTCTTCAGCTTAGCGGCTAACTTCTTGGCCACACTCAGGACAATATCCTTCTCGGCGACTCCTCCCACTCCGATAGCGCCTGGGTCCTTGCCGCCGTGACCTGGATCGAGAACAATCTTGCGGATTCCGACCGGGGCCGGGGCGCCCGAGTGGTTGCCTTTATCCGAAGGGGCTCTGGCGTGACTCCTGCCGGCTGAAGCGGGCGAGCCCGCACCGTTTTGCCCCAGGATGTCGATGACCACGCGATAGGGGTCCGCAAGCAAGAAAACGTTGTGGTCTCTCAGGCTATTCATATCCAAGACCACACGAACGACACTGTCGCTGAACTGGCCGATGCGCACCTGGCGCAAGAGCCCATCCTGGACCTGAACCGGTTCTTTGGAGCTCGTTGCAAGCCGTGCACCCATAATATCGACATAGATTCTCGGCGGCAGTCCCTTCGCGTTGTCTTCTTTCAGGCTGTGGGTCTCGTATTTTGCTTCTCGAGACAGATCCATCGTGACGCGCGTGTAGGTTTTGGACGACAAAAAGCGCACCCCCGTTAAAAGAGCCTTATCCGCCGCATCGGACGGCAGCTGCGGCTCTTCCCGCGTTCCCCTTCTTAAACTTTCGGCAAAGGCTTCCGTATGACCGAACCAGGCTAATTTGCCCAGGGGCAGCGCATGAAACGCGGCAATGAACAGAGAAATTACGGCCGTGCGCAAGAACTTGTTGTTCATAATGGCTACACCTCGCTTGTCAGCCCTCTTTCTTAGCCTCTTCGGATAACTTGAACAGAATGTTGAGCGCCTCGATCGGGGTCACCTGAGTGATTTCAATTGTCCTTAACGCTTCGCGAATCTTGCGCTCCGCCGAGTCGAACAGGGCCATTTGTACCGGGCTCTCGGTTGTAGGCTGAGCGAGAGGCGGAAAGCCGCTCTCGTTGCTCTGCTTCCCTTCTAGTTGTTTGAGAATCTGCTTGGCCCGGTCAATGACCGGAGACGGCAGGCCCGCCAAGCGCGCCACGTGAATTCCATAGCTGTGGCTTGCGGCGCCTTGCACCAGGTTGCGGAGAAAAATGATATTTCCCTGCCACTCCTTGACGGCAAAATTGTGATTCTTGACCCGTTCCTTACTTGCGGCCAGATCCGCCAACTCGTGATAATGCGTCGCATACAACGTCCGGGGCCGCCCCAAGTGATCATGCAGCCATTCGGCTACAGCCCAAGCGATGGATATGCCATCGAAGGTGCTGGTTCCTCGTCCAACCTCGTCCAACAAAATCAGACTACGCCGCGTTGCGTGCTGGAGGATGTTCGCGGTTTCCCTCATTTCCACCATAAAGGTGGATTCTCCACGCGCCAGAAAGTCCGTTGCGCCGATGCGGGTGAAAATTCGATCGACCACACCGATGCGTGCATCCGCGGCGGGCACAAAGCTCCCCATTTGCGCCAGGATGACAATCAGCGCGACTTGCCGCATGTAAGTCGATTTCCCGGCCATGTTGGGACCGGTCAGGAGCAGGATCTGGTTTTGATCGGAATCGATAACGCAGTCGTTGGGCACAAAAGCGCCCCGACCCATGGCGGATTCCACCACCGGGTGCCGCCCTTCGCGAATGGAAATTTCCAGGCTCCCATCGATCCGGGGACGGCAATAATGGCAGGACTCAGCCACCTCAGCCAGCGACACGAGCCCGTCGATTGCGGCCAGGGCATGACTCGAGGCCTGGAGTTCACGGTAAAATTCGGCCACGCCCGCGCGCACCCGCGCCAGCAATGCCGCCTCGAGTTTTTCCATCAAACTCTGCGAGTTCAATACTTTCGCTTCGTACTCCTTCAGGTCCGGCGTGATGAAGCGTTCACCGTTCACCAGAGTTTGCTTGCGAATATAATCCTGCGGAACGGATTTGAGATTGGACTTGGTCACTTCGATATAATACCCGAAGACGCGGTTATACCTCACTTTGAGCGATTGAATTCCGGTACGACGCCGCTCTCCCGCCTCGAACGCGGCAATCCAGTCTTTGGCGTGAGACCGCGCCGCGCGAATCTCGTCCAACTCGGCGTCGTATCCGCTGCGGATGTAACCGCCATCCTTGAGCGCAAAAGGCGGATCCTCGGCGATCGCGCTTGCGATCAGGTCAGCGACTTCAGGCAGCTCGGCTAGCTGCTCCCTGAGTAAACGCAGGACGCCGGGTTGCTGATCGGCGAGATGACGCCGCAGGGCGGAAACGCCGCCGAGCGTTTCCTTCACCGCCACCAAATCCTTGGGCGAGGCGCTCCCTGATACCACTCGTGCGGAAAGCCGCTCTAGATCCTGCACCCGCCTCAAAGCCCCGCGGAGCTCTTGTCGCAGCCGGTAGTTGTCGATCAGCGATTGCACTCCCTCTTGCCGCTCCCGAATGGCTCCCTCATCGAGCAAAGGATACAACAGCCACTGACGCAACCGGCGTGCGCCCATGGGAGTTTCGGTTCGATCCAGGATGGCAAGCAGCGACCCTTTGCGCTGCCCCTGGTAGCTCGAAATCAGTTCCAGGTTGACGCCTGTCGCTTCGTCGAGGACGAGGTAGTTGGAAGCGACGTAAGGTTCCAGGCTGCGAACGGCAGAGAGCGACTCTGCCGCAGTGGACTCCAGATAAGCTAGGATGGCCGAAGCGGCCTTGATGCCCTGGGTCCAATGCTGCGCCGTCAACCCCTCCGGCGCTTCGATGGACGAAATTTTGCTCGCGGCCATATCGGAAAAGAACTCCTCGGATACGGGAGTCACATGGGCCGCCGCGAATTCCTTTTGCAGCGCCAGGGCCATTTTACGGTCGTTTTGCGCCACCAGGATCTCGCTAGGGCGGATGCGACCGATCTCATCGATCAATGATTGGCCTTCGGCCATCTGTGTAAAGTGAAACTCTCCGGTGGTGATATCGGCGCTGGCCAGCCCGAAACTGTCACCCTCTCGGCAAATGGCCAGCAAGAAATTATTGGCGCGAGCGTCGAGCGCCTGCGCCGAGGTCACCGTGCCGGGAGTAATGACACGCACAACTTCGCGCTGCACCACGCCGCGTGCGCTCTTCGGATCCTCGACCTGCTCGCATACGGCGACCCGGTGTCCGGCATCGAGCAACTTCTGGATGTAGGATTCGGCGGCGTGATAGGGTACGCCGCAGAGGGGCACCGCAGTATCTTCGTTTTTGTTGCGTGAAGTCAAAGCGATATCGAGAATTCGCGCCGCGGTTTCTGCGTCCTCGAAGAACATCTCGTAGAAGTCGCCGAGCCGGAAAAACAGAATCGCATCCCGGTACTGCTCCTTGATCCGAAGGTACTGCTGCATCATCGGTGTGATCTTGCTCGGCTCCATCGGGCGCTACGCAGTTCCCCTATTTTTTGGCACATCGCGTCGCAATCCGCGCGTTCGTGCTCTTGCCGGAAGCTTTTCTACACGCTTGACCTCAGTGTTGAGTTCTCGCACTAGATTGCCAATTCCAAGGGAAAGGACGAACTGGCGGTTCATGGCATCAAGGATTTTGTCCCGATCGCTCGTAATCACGAAGAGTTTTTCGCCATCCGTGAGATACTTCAGTGATGCTAAGGACGCCGGGGTACCGGAATATTGCCGCAGGGGCCGCAACCAGCGCCTGATTTTCTGCAGGCCGAATCCGCGACTCGTCAGATCTTTCATGACCTTCAAGCAGATCAGATCTTGAAAGGAATATAACCGTTTGGTCCCACGTCCCTGCGCCAGTTTGACCGATGGCCGAATAAATCCCTGTTCGTCCCAATACTGGATTTGACGCAGCGAGACACCGACGATTCGGCTTGCCGACTTGCTGTTGTATGCCTCCATGACCACCCCGCCAAAATGAAAACAAGAATGTTTTTAAAAAGTAAACGGATGCCGGGGAAAAGTCAAGGAAATCAATGGCCGGCGCGCCTTAATTCGCCTCGTTGACCGCGCTCAGGAGATGTGGTCAAAGGTTGATGATGGCGCTGCCGCCTCATCTCTATCTGGGAACTTCGAGCTGGTCGAGCCAAGACTGGCTGGGAACGTTCTATCCCCCGCATCTGAAGCCAGCCCAG
>JBFJNS010000138.1:0-7378 GCA_041618055.1 Binatia bacterium | reverse complement strand
GGCGTTGGCTTTTTACCAACGAAGGCGTGTTGCTTAGTCGTACCAAGAGGTAAGGCTTACCCCGCGTTTCAGGCAACACTCAATCACCCAAATAGCCATATTCCGCCCTATCCCAGGGGTGCTGTCCAAGTTGTCCGTGGACCGACCGATCCGGCCAACGTCCCAAGATGAGCCCAGATCCCACAGGTGACAGCAAGATAAAATCCATGGCGTGCGAGTTGTGAATCGTTCGTCTGAGCTCGCAACGAAGGAGAAGATAGCACAAACACAGACGTGCGCAGTCTCCCCTGCGGGTCTTCGGCTCAGGGACATCTGTGCGCGGCCGATGGCACCTCCGCCTTAGAGAGACAGGTACTGTCCGTACCCCCGGTTCTTACCCCGGAAAAATTATTTTCTTGCAATTGATTTAAATATTGAATATTAAATAGTGTACAAATAGTAAGGGTGTGCTGACGGAGGACCTGGATCGCCGTAGCCATGGCACAAAAGGTGTTCCCGTCGCGTGGAGACATTGCCGGGTGTCGGCAACTTGGCAAGCAAGATGTAATGGCTTCAATAGTCCATATCGACTTCCTGTCGGACGAAACCGCGATGACTCAGCCTTAACTCATGGCCATGATCAACGACTGAGTTAATCGGTAAGTTTACTTTGCCAACCCATTCGATGGCACAAAAAAGGATTCTAAGCTCGCGACGTTTCGACGGCCGAGGACAGATGAGAACGTAAGCATAAATCTAAACGTGAACGAGGTGTTCCGATGAAAATACTTTTCCTGACTCCTCCTATGCGCAATTGGATTCGATGGGGGAAAAAACATGTCGCCTGTAATCCGCTCCACGCCCATCTTGCGGCGTTCGTGCGCGAGAAAAACGCGGCGGAGGTCTCCGTGCTGGATTGCCGTGCCTTGGAACTTGACCAACAGCAAATGTTGGAGCGCATTAGAGAGATCTCACCACAGGCAGTGTTTCTAGGGACTCGGCTAGTTACGGACGGTGGTGCCAGCCCCGTTGTTTATAATCTTGAAGCCATGAATCACTTGAAGGAGTCCTTTCCCAATCTGATTACGATAATGGCAGGGCTCGGAGTTTCCTCAATCCCAGAAGATATCATGGGCTTGGCACCTCAGCTCGACTACCTGCTGGCGGGGGAATCGGACTGGACGCTCATCGAACTCTTAGAGGAGCTAAAACGGGAAAAGCCGCGCTTTGACGAGATCCGGGGGCTCGCATATCGAAGCGAAACAAAAATTCGCCTTACGCCCCCTCGGCCGCTTTTAGAAAATCTGAGCGATCTTCCCATGCCCGCCTACGATTTGTTTCCTATGGACAAGTACATTGGCTTTTCGCAAATCCAGCATTATAACGAAGCCGTCACTAGCCGAGGCTGTGAGGGAGCGTGTAACTTTTGTTATGAGTGGGGCTTGCTAGACCCGCGGCGCAGGGGAGATTTTTTTATTCACCGAACTCGTTCAGGAAAACTTGTGGCGGACGAGTTGGAGATCTTAAACAAGACCTACGGAGTGAAAGCGCTCAACTTCCTGGACGATGATTTCAATTCTGAGCGGCAGAAAATGCTCGATCTGCTGGATGAACTCGAAAAGCGAGACCTCGATATCCAGTGGTTTTTCATGGGCAGGGCACGGAATTTGATTCGTGACGCCGATTTGATCCCGAGAATGAGAAAGGCGGGCTGTTATCAGGTCCTATTTGGGATTGAAGCTGGCACGGATGAAGAACTCGCGCATATCCATAAGAGTAAAGAGCGCTACACGATCGCCGATCTGAAGGAGTTGGTCCGTTATCTGCGGAAGAACGACATCGCCACAGTGGGCACGTACCTGAACGGTTTTTGGGAGGATGACGCAGAAAAAATTAGACATCGCTATCGTGTGGTTGACGAGATCGACCCGGACGTCGCGGTGTTAATGCTGTTGACACCAATGCCGGGCTCGCCCATATGGCGCCAGGCTCTGAAAGACAACCGGATAGAAAGGCTTGATCTCGAAAATTGGGACGCGGTCCACACAATCATGCCCACTCGTCACCTTTCCAGAAAAGAGCTGGGGGAGATCTCGGGCGAGTTGAATCGGGAGTTCTTTAGCCGACCGGATCGCATTGAGCGCATTCGCAATGGCTACAGTACGCCAATCGCATGGCAGAAATTTCAGACCTATCAAGCCGCATCGCACCTCATCGACAAAGGAGAGTCGCCTGAGGAGAAAGCCAGCACAAAGGAAGAAGGAGCCGGGGCTGATACCAGCGCGGTATAGGGGCTTAGAAACACCTTCCTCACTCCAAGGGCAGTTTTCGCAATCCGGAGGGTGACGATTGTTTCTAGGGGTCGCCGCTCGTCCTTAGGTCGCGACTGGCCACCGGGATGCATACGAGGCCAGCCTCAAAAGCCCAACGAGCATCACCCGATTAACGATCTCACCGACCGGACCCCACTCCTCTTCCGAGTCGGCTTTCACCGTGCTTCAAGCGACTTCCATGGCCGGCGTATAGAGTCGGCACCTCAGCGCGACAGGGGTGGCTTGCCACGTTGCAGCAATGAGTTTTTAATGGCGCACTTGGGCGTCTTGACCATTCCCGCCTTTTCCCGGACTCGGGCTATACTGTATCCGCGACAGCGGTATTCGGGATGAAGCTGGCACTTCCGCTAGGCGCATACTAATGTAAGCGCCAGTACCGTCGCTCTAGCGAGGTTACACTCACAGAAAGGGGCTTTTCTTATGGAAACAATGATTGTCAATCCAACATCTTTAGTGCAACCCAGAGGCTACAATCACGGCATAAAAGCCACCGGTGCGTCTGCTCTACTCTTTCTCGGCGGACAGGTTGCGTGGGACAAGGACGGGCAGCTTGTAGGCGAAAACGACATTGGCGCTCAATTTGACAAGGCATTGGAGAATCTCGTGGCCGTCGTTCGAGGGGCGGGAGGAAGCGCGCAAAACGTCGTCAAACTCAACATTTACGTTACCGATAAACAGGCCTACCTGGCCGCTGTGAAAGAAACGGGGCAGTCCTACAGAAAACATATGGGGAAGCATTTTCCTGCCATGACGTTGGTTGAGGTCAAGAGCCTGTACGAGAGCGGGGCAATGGTTGAAATCGAGGGGATGGCAGTTCTATAAGCCTTTGAGTCGACGCGCTCGCGTTGTCGTCAGAGAGCGGGGATAATTTCCTCCATCAACCGCTCCATAGTCTCGGTCATGAAAGGAATCGTCACCGGCTGGGGGATGTTCAAATCGATGCAGATATGCTCGACGCCCACCTCCCGGAACTCACGAAGCTTCTGCGTCACTAATGTAGCGCCGTTGCGATCCGTAATATCTGGGAAACTGTTCCAACGTAGCGTGAGCGTAATCTTCTCCGGCTGGCGCCCTAAGTTTTGGGCCATGTCTTGAATGCGCCGCATCTTGTCCGTCAATTCCGAAAGAGGCATACGGCTCGTGGGATGCCACCCGTCGCCGTACGCAGCGACACGGCGAAGCGCCCTAGCGGAATTGCCGCCGATCCAGATGGGAGGATGCGGATTCTGCACCGGCTTGGGAAGAAAAACGGAGCGCGGAACATGAAAGTGCTTTCCCGTGAAACCCGGTTCGTCGCTCCGCCAGAGCTCTTTCAAGACCTCAATGAATTCATCCGCGCGTTCGTTTCTCTCGTCTAAATTTTGGCCGACAGCGATAAACTCATCGCGGTTCCAACCGACACCCAAGCCAATGATCAGGCGTCCCCGGGAGAGAAGATCCAAGGTTGCAATCATTTTTGCCGCCACCGCCGGACTGCGATAGCCGGCCACCAAAACGCTGGTCCCCAAGAGCAGTTTCTCTGTATGGGCCGCGGCAAAACCAAGAACGATCAGCGGATCCCACGTACTTTGCATGGGCTTGGGCATTTCACCGCGGGGGTTGCCGGGATATTTCGATGCGGGCTGTACGGGCCAAAGGAGCCGATCGAGCACCCAAAGCGACGCATAGCCTAGCGCCTCAGCTTTCCGCGCTATCGTTATGATCGCATCGGTGCTCGCCGCAGGGCCAAAATGAGGCAGTGTAATCCCTAGTTTCATATTGCAAGACTCTAATGGTACATGGAATGTATTTTCAGCTTGATCTTCGCTGGCTGTTTCAATGATCTCGTCGGCAAGGGCTAGGTTTAATCTTTCGATGGACCGCTGAACGATATGACCATGCTCTCTCGGCAATCTGCACAAAAATTTATCGGCAGGCTCTAAACAAGATTTCTCAGCATCACTCGACGCTCGCCTCAAAAAAAAACTATTAACCGCAATGTCTAAGAGTGGAGCCCTGATCGGCGTGGATTTGCGGCAAAGTCTCTTCGAATTTCCAGATAAATCCTGTCAGTTCTTTATGACGGCCGGACACCATTAAACCCGGCCGCTGCTTGTCCTGCTTGCACCCCGACCCGCAGAGGCACTCCCTCTTCGATGAAGTGATGCACTGCAAAAGCTGCTTGTTGCACCAGCTCATCGTGCCCTTCTAGCAACGCACGGAAAGACTACCCATTCCCCATATGGATATCGGGCTGCGCTACTTATACGGGAAGCAATATACATATACGCCACTCGCCTTTATCAAGCAAATACTGCAACTGATATCCTAAGTTTCCACTCTGCGCTGGGCCTCAATTCCCAGACTTTAGAATCATTGCGTCAACGGAAATGGTCACTTGCTCGGATGGGTAGGTTCTCCGAGCAGCCCTCGCTTCATTGTCGCCGACTTGATCTGACGGCGCGTATGTTATTGCCGAGAAATAATAGCACCGCCACGATGTTGAGCAGTCCACCCCATTGATACGCGGTGACCCATAGCATCAAATCGCCCCCAACTCTGAGCAGAAGCGATACATGAAGCAAGAGGAGATGAATATAAAACGCGCCGAAAAACGGTAGGGCCATGCCAGTGATCGACGGGAAGATGACAGGCGCATGGGCAAAAATCATCGAAAAAACAAAACCGAGAAAAATTGTGTGCAGCATCGCGTCATATCGCGGTCCGGCCTGAAATTGGGAGGCAAGAAGGAGCCAAAGCAGCCCGCCAACTCCAAGCCATACATAACCCGAGAGCAAACAGACGGCCATAAAACGGGGCAGACCGGACTGGCGCAGTGAACGCCAAGCGACATCGTATTTCACTAACCAAAGGGCCAGGGCCAAAAGTCCGATTCCCGCAAGACGAAGGCCCGCGTGAAACGAAACTATGGAATACGAGAGACCCAGCAAGAGCAATGCGGTACTCGCGTGAAACAGGTAGAAAGTTCTGGGTGATCTTTGCATGATGCGGGAAAGCTGCAGCCTTTCTCCGGCAATCATCAATACTAGAAAACCTACCCACCACGGGGCCACAAAGTAAAAAGGAAAACCAAGAAGCCATAGACAATTTCCGGCTAGCCACGCGGCGGCGCTTAAAACCATGACCACAAAGTGGGCAGCTGGCGACTGACGATAGAGTTCGACGAAAACGAGCCCCATCAGGAAGCTCCCAATGATCGCTAACGAGGCGGCCACTGGAATCGGCAGACCGGCAACCACCACCAGCGCTCCCAACGCCGTCGACACAGGGACTCCGTAGGGCCAGGCGCGGTTCATCGCTACTGCTCGTTCAAGACCGATTAGAGTCCCCAAAAAGCCAACCACCATGAATGGTCCATGAACCAACGGCAGCCCCGGGCTCGGCACGGGTATGCTCCATCCCAGCCGTAAGGCTCCCGCCCAGAGACCGGCAACTAACGACATGACTGCCAAGAGCATCAGGGGAACGATTTTTTTCAAAGCACTCGCCATTGAGGGCCCCGTGCAAGACCGGCTGCCTCTCGCCAAAAAAACCGGGGCTGGGGCTTTTCTGAATACGACGGACAAACCGCCAAGTGGCTCGTTTCCTATATCCGGAATTCAGTACCATACTATTCGATAACTTCACATCGCTTTGCTTTCGACTCCCCGGTCTCAGGAAGTAAATCAAGGACCAGGTGTGCTATGGGACTCAATATAATACATGCGTCATTTCGCTATGAATGATCATCATTTTGAATTCGGGAGTGGCGTCATTGACAGGTGAAACTCCATCCTCCACCCGTGGTTATGAGAAACCCCAAGAGTCAACGGCGATCATGGAAGCAAAATGCAGTTCTTTTATTTGTGACACCTTGCGAACGACTTCCTTACCTTTCCGGACTTGCATACCAAGCATAGGCGACCAAGCATGGAGCCAGCTCAAGACCATATCCCTTCTAATCCAAGAGGAACGACTCGCAATTCAGGAAGTTTTTTTGGCGTACGCATCGAATCGTTGTCTCAGCAAATTGCCCTCACTTTTTGGTTTTCCAAAAATTTGGAAAAGCAGGGAGGATTTTCCACATTGCTCGAAAACTCGCAGAGAAAGTTCTTTAATTCTCTAGGGGAATTGCATGCTTGAGCTTGGTATGAATCTTGCGCCCTCTCAGAGGACTAATTTGGTCCTTTGACACTGGCGTCAAAGAAAATAGCGTGAGAGAGCGAACACGCGAACTTCACTCGCTCTCGTCGATCGAAAAGGCTTTCTTCGTTACACCGATGGTCGCGCACAATAGAGCCCGCTCGCGAGCGGTTTTCTTCGCTTCCTCGAAAAGGTTTTCCAAACGCTTTTCAATAGCCAGCGCCCAGCTTACCGAATTCACCCTAAAGGAGACGGTTTCGCGGGGGAACAGACCGTACCTCCCCATCAATGGAGCAGACAATTCTGTGAGTCATCGGAACGGAGATTCCGACGCAAGCGGCACTCAAGCGCGGGCGAAACCGACGGCGCCCGCTATGGCTATATGGACGGCTAGCAACACCGAGGAAGTTGGGGCACCGCTTGATCGGCGGAAAGCGCGTGCGTCTGAGGATAAGTGTCGCACTACTGTCTTTGGCTTTTGTACCGACGATGGATTCATTGGAAACACCACAGGGGCGGGGTCAACGCTGAGCCCCAGACACTAGAATTGTCCGCGAGGGAGGGTAAGAGATGATACCGTGGAGACATGTCCTAACTGCAACGCTTGCCGTACTTTTTGCTATCGGAACCCTTCACACCGCCGAGTTGAAAGCTCCTCCCCCATCACCCAAACTGATCGCACTCGGAAAGCAGGTCTACAATCAGCAATGCGCCGCCTGTCACGGTACCGGTGGACGCGGCGATGGTGAGGCTGCCTATCTGCTCTATCCCAAGCCGCGCGACTTCGTGGCGGCTAAATACCGCCTGGTTTCTACCTGGGACCGCGTTCCAACGAATCAGGACTTGTTTGACAGCATATCCCGGGGCATGCCTGGGTCTGCAATGCCTTCCTGGAATCATCTCCCAGCACAGCAGCGCTGGGCACTGGTCTACTATGTCAAATC
>JBFJNS010000137.1:0-7381 GCA_041618055.1 Binatia bacterium | reverse complement strand
TCGTGATTCGCGGATTGACCATGAATGCGCCAGTGAGTTTGTTAATGAGTCCCGCAACAAACACGGCATCCGATCCCTCGGAGACGGCGCCCAGGGTGGCGCCGGTGACGGACCCTACGTGGAATTGAGTTTCACCGGCCGAAAGCGCGGCCATACCCACGGGGCCGCTGCGCACGTGGACGAATCTGACATCCACGCCGTTCTTGCGGAAAAATCCCTGGTCCTGGGCGACAAAGACGACGCCCTCCCTCTCGCTGAAGGCACCCGTGGTCATAAGAACGCGCGTCAGCGGAGCGGCGGCGTAAGCAAAGCGGGCACTGGCCGCAACAAGGAACAACACAACAGCGAGTAGACGAATTGGTCGAAATGTCATAATGGAACTGTCCCGTGTTGCATAAACTCAGCCAACCATCTTCGTGTCGGACCCTGATGTGGATCGAAATAATTGCGGTCTAATTTTAATTCCGAGACCACTTTGTCGGTTGCAACATAGGACCGAGGGTGGAGGGAAGTCAAGAGAAAAGGGTCACGCCGAAATCTAAACCGTTTTTGTGCTCGACCTCGTTTGCGCTCGGAAAAATTCAAGCCACGCTCTTCGCGTCTAACAAGCGCTTGGAGTTGCGCGCATATTTCGGATGCGAGGCAAGAGACCGAAGATGTGTTGACGGTCACTGCCGGAGAGTTGCGGCCAAGAAAGGGCGCGAAGCCGGGATGCGGGACCGGGCGTCAAAATCCCGCTTGACAGGGGTTATGGAGCCGTACTAGGGACCGTTCTCAACGCCGCAGTTAAGACTGGGGACGCATATCCAAACAAAGCTTTGCGGTAGGAGGTTCATATGAAGTGCAAGATCTTGTCTCTGACGGCAATGATCGCTGGGCTCGTTTTTCTTGCCGTGCCGCGTGAGTCGGTTGCGCA
Source organism: Binatia bacterium (assembly GCA_041618055.1). Taxonomy (GTDB): domain Bacteria; phylum Desulfobacterota; class Binatia; order UBA9968; family UBA9968; genus JBFJNS01. Next base: position 6,465 of record JBFJNS010000137.1, on the reverse strand, counting down.
AGAGTTTTTCAAGGGCAAAATCATCCGAATCGTCATAGGCTACCCGCCTGGCGGCGGTCCGGACACGGAAGCCCGCGTGTTTAGCCGCTATTTGCCAAAATATATCCCGGGGAATCCCACTGTCGTAGTGGAGAACATGCCCGGCGCGGGCGGCAGGATAGCCCTCAATCACGTATCTAGAGTTGCAAAGAGAGACGGCCTCACCTGGATCGTAATCCCCGCGACGCCGAACGTATTTCAGATTCTGGACAAGGATCGCAAATTCGACCTGACGGAGATGATCTACTTGCGAGGAAGTTCCGAACCAGGGATTACGGTCATCCGGGACATTACCGGCGTGAAAGGGCCAACCGATCTGGCGAAGGCGGATCCCAAGATTCTGGTCATCCCCGGACGAAGCTCCCCCGATGCCCCCCAGATGGCGCTGAGGGCGGCCCTGAGGCTATTTGGCGTCGAAAAGGGGTACAAGACTTCATTTGGATATGCCGGCACGGCCCCGATCACCGCCGCTCTATTACAGGGAGAAGCGACCTTCTATGAATGGGCCCTGCTCAATGTATTAAAAGGCGGAATTTTGTTTGACCCCATCCAGGCCGGCAAGGTGATTACTTTGTGGCAATCCGGGGTGCTAAATCCGCAGGGGAATTTGGTAAGAGACTCGCGCATCGATCTCCCGACTCTCGAGGAGGTGTATCAAAAGGTTACAGGGAAAGCGCCCTCGGGCGTTGCATGGGAGGCTTACAAGGTTTTATCGCCGGCATCACGCACCATGAACCGCTCGGTCCTGACGACTCCTGGAGTGCCGCGGGACCGGGTAAAGATCTTGGAAGACGCGTTTGCAACGATGGAAAAAGATCCCAAGTACGATGAGGAGATAAAACGCATCGTTGGGTTTGAGCCCGTAACATTCTCAGGGGAAAAGGCGCAGGAAATTCTCAAAAACTTCGTGAAGAGCGTTACTCCAGAGGTTGTTTCATACATGAGATCCATCATGGAGTAAGGGGCGGCGAGCTTCAGTTACGACAATATATAGAGCGGACTCCTCCCGGGAAGCGGGAGCCGGCTAACGATGTCCTATTCCCTGAAAGACACCGCTTAGCGCGTCGATTTGCACGTGAGGTAAGGGACGTAAGCGGTGTTGCGGGCTTGTGCTGGACATTTGCGGTCCAGAAAGTTCGAGAAGGCGAAATGCAAAATCTGGCACTATTATCCAGCTTGACATTAAACTCCTGGCCGTACTATGGACCTGTCTTAGGATAGCACTTACTACTTCCGGCGTATATCGAAAAAATCTTTGCGGTAGGAGGTTATTATGAAGCACAAGATCTTGTTTGTGACGGCAATGATCGCTGGGCTCGTTTTTCTTGCCGTACCGCATGACGCATCTGCGGACGAATTTTTTAAGGACAAAACCGTTCGAATTATCGCCGGCTATCCGCCCGGAGGCGGTGTGGATACGGAAGCGCGGCTGGTCGCTCGCTATCTACCCAAATATATTCAAGGCAATCCTAACGTCATAGTCGAGAACATGCCTGGTGCGGGCGGCAGGATTGCCCTCAACCATGTCTCCAAGGTTGCCAAGAGAGACGGCCTCACCTGGATCGTAATCCCGGCAACGCCAAATATTTTTCAGATTCTGGACAAAGACCGCAAGTTCGACCTGACCGAAATGATCTATTTGAGAGGGAGCTCTGAACCAGGAGTCACGGTCATCCGGGACATTACCGGCGTGAAAGAGCCCGCTGATCTGACGAAGGTTGATCCCAAGAATCTCGTTATGCCCGGAAGAAGCGCGCCCGATGCTCCGCAAATGGCAATGAAAGCGGTGCTGGAGCTTTTAGGCGTGAAAAAGGGGTACAAAACTTCTTTCGGGTACGCCGGAACAGCCAAAATCACTGCGGCTCTGCTCCAGGGAGAAGCCACTTTTTACGAATGGGCGATGCTCAATGTGTTAAAAGGCGGAATTCTGTACGATCCCATTCAGGCCGGAAAGGTCATCGTTTTGTGGCAATCCGGGGTGTTAAATTCGAAAGGGGAGTTGGTGCGAGACAAGCGAATCGATATTCCCACCTTTAAGGAAGTATACGAAAAGATCATGGGCAAGGCGCCTTCGGGCGTTGCATGGGAGGCCTACAAGGCTTGTTCGCCGGCATCGCGTACCATGAATCGCTCGGTCCTCACGACCCCTGGGGTGCCGAAAGACCGCTTAAAGATCTTGGAAGACGCTTTCGCAGCGATGGAAAAAGATCCCAAGTACGATGAGGAGATAAAGCGCATCGTTGGGTTCGAGCCCGTAACATTCCCGGGTGACGAAGCGCAAGAGATTCTTCGCGGCTTCGTCAAGAGCGTTACTCCCGAAGTGATCGCTTACATGCGAAAGATCATGAAGTAGAAAACGCTGGGGTTGGTTTTTGTAGGCTGGGGTTCTTTCCCTTACTGTATGAACAGGGACTGGATCCACCCCTGGGGAAAGGGAATATGAAGGAGCCTATCGAAAAGGCCCTTCATCAAAAGCCAGGAAAGAACCGTCAAGACAAGAGCCAACCCCCAGCTCTCCTTTCCGGCAAGCTTCAAGTACAAGAGCACAAAAAGCGGGACTCCTACGGGGAAGCTAACTAAGAGTATCAGAACAAAAAAGCCGAATACCCAGCCGATAATCGCCAGGGTCCGCTGGCGCGCAACAGCGGGGTCGATATCCGTAGTCAACTCGAAGTCCACCGCATGACCTTCCCGCTGTTTCTCAGCGCCGAACGCGCTCCAACCCATCTCTACCAAAGCCAGCAGCAGAAGCGGCACGCCGATCATTTTTGGGAACAGGGCTGTGCGAAAAGGCCAATCCATGGCCGCATACAGGGCATACCCCGCTACCACGGCGACGCCGAGCGCAAGAAAGAAATGGAGATTGAGCTTCGGCTTCATGCCACAGATTCGCTTTCGGCTTGTTTTAAGTAAAAACGCAAGTGCGGATAGACGATGAAGGTTACGGTCAAGAGCATCAAGACGAGCACCATTGGGTCGTAGAGCCAGGTGATACCGTAGCGCGTGGTCGAGATGTAAAAATTTGTTTCAGCGATCTCTCCGAGCACAAAACCGAGAACCAAGGGGGCTCTTGGCCAACTGCACCGCACCATCAGGTAGCCGACGGCGCCGAACACGAGAAGCGTGATGAGATCACCGATGTGGTTGTGTTCGGTAAAAGCGCCGATAAAAGCGAGAAATAAGATGAACGGGATGAGGAGCGTGCCCCGGACCGTCGTCAGCTTGGCCAGTTGATTGAGGAACAACAGACTAATGGCAACCGTGATGATATTGGCCACGACCATAGTCCAGACCATGGAGAAAGTCAGGGTGAGGTTTTTGTCGAGCATGTCCAGACCGGGTCTTAGTCCTTGAATCAAGAACGCGCCAAGCAGGATGGCCATGGCTGCGCTCCCGGGTATGCCGAAGGCAACTGTCGGGATAAGGGACCCTCCCTCCTTTGAGTTGTTGGCCGCTCCGGGTCCGAGTACACCCCGCACGTCCCCTTTGCCGAACCCGCTCCTTTCCTCCGCGTCTTGGGCGCTTTGAGCCGCGTGGCCGTATGCGATCCACTGGGCTACACTACCGCCTAGGCCCGGCATGATGCCAATAAACGTGCCCGCGAGGCTGCACCGCACGGTAAGCCAGAAATGGCGAAAAGTGTCCTTGATCCCCTGCAAAACACCGCTGCTCAAATCCCCTTTAGGCAGTTCGCCGGCAATCGATGTGCCGCGCACCGACAGATCGATAATTTCAGGCATGGCGAAGAGCCCGATAATGACGGGAACGATGGCAACGCCGTCCCAGAGATAGAGTTGACCGAAAGTGAAGCGCTCGATTGCCGCCTGGGGATCCAAGCCTGCCAGGGCAACGAGAAGACCCAAAAGACCGCCGAGAAAACCACGTATCATGGCCCTGCCCCCCTGGCCGCTCAGGGAGGCAATGAAGGAGATGCCCATGACCGCCAGCATGAAAAGTTCGGGGGCGCCGAACGTAAGGACGAGAGGGCGCATGATAGGAATTGAAATGGCCAACGCAAAGGCTCCGATGATGGCGCCGATGAGTGAACTCATTAATGCGGCGCCCAGCGCCCTGCCGGCCTCTCCTTTTTTGGCCATGGCGTGGCCGTCAAGGATCGTGGCTGCGGCACTGCCCTCGCCCGGGACGCCGAATAGGATGGAAGTGATATCGCCGGTCGTGGCGGTTACAGAGTGCATCCCGAGGAGAAAGGCGAACGCCTCAACCGGGCTCATGTCATAAATGAAAGGAAGCATCAGAGCGAGGGTGGTAAGGCCGCCGATGCCCGGAAGCAATCCAACCCAAAAGCCTACTGCGATGCCGATAAGCATGAAGCTGAAGGTTTTCCATTGAAGCACCGCAAGGAAACCAGCGACAAAAGCTTCTGCCATGATTCAGCCCTCGAGTCCGTTTGTCGATTCCCCTCGCCCTCGTAAGACGATTAGAGGCTACCTTTTATCGAATTCAACCCTTACCGTACTTCGCCGTTTTAAGGCAAGCCAAAAAAAAGGACAGTCTTGGGATGAAGTCTTCCGTAGCCAAATCAGATTAGCCATCAGCGATCAGTCTTCGGGAATAACGAGTGTTCAGATCTGAAAGTTGATAGCCGCGCGCTGACAGCTCATGGTTACAACTGCAAAGTGTGACAAACGACTTTGACACTCCGATATTCTGTGCATCGCGACCACCGGCTCACATCGCGCGCGCCATGGATTTCGCGATCAACTGCGGCGTCCGCTTGAAGCAACCTTGGGAAAAGCGAGCAGATTGACGGTTGCACGCCTCGTCAGTCCGCGATCTTCGACTGGATATAGAAGAGGCCGTTGGGGTCCATCGTGGTGACGATTTTGGTGCGCAGCCAACCGCCCTTCACGCGCGCCTCTTTTTCTTCCGGCGAGTGATAATCGGCGGCGGTCATCGGCGACTTGACGCCGACCTCGCCGTACTCAATGGCTTCCCAGGGAACTTCAAGGGGGTTGCCGTTCGCCGGATTCAGGGGCCAAACGTCCACATTGGTCACGGGGATACCTACCGCCGTGTCTAGGAACCATGTCGGGTGAGAGGAAAAAACCGGTCCCGCTTCGGCCGACCCGAAGGCCAACAAGGCCGGTTTGCCGAGCAGGTTTTTCAGCCTCAACCGGCCCACGGCCGTAAAGGGGCCCGTTGTCGTAACGAACAACCCGCTCAGACACTCCCTGAACGCCTGCACCAATGCCTTGTGGGAGGCTTGATAGAGAAGTCTGGCTGCGGGGCGAGAGACGATGGTATAGAGGGGGCGGTGTTCCGTAACGACGCGCGCCAGCGGGTCGGGGTCTTGGAGATCTCCGACCAGGCAGGTTCCGCCGCGAAAAAGTATTGGGAGAAGGCCGTAGAGCCCCTCCCAGGTGTAAAGCGGTTGCGCGGTGAGCACGAGATCCTCCGTTTTCAATGGTACAAACGTACTCCACGAAACCGCCCCGGCAAGAAGCGATTTATGGCTGTGATAGGCAAGACCGCCGCCGTCCATGGCGAGCGCGAGAGCGGGAGCGCTTAAATCCTGCCGGCCCCTCGGCGGCGCCAGCGTGCTCTTGATTTCGCGCAACTCCGGCACAGAAGTGATCCGGGCTCCCTCCAGCGCCGCTCCGATCGTCCGGCGAGAGGCGTCGTCGGCAATCACCAGGTCGGGTTGAAACTTTTGCAATTGCTCGCGCAGTTCCTGTTCTGGCGCGGACAAGTTGACGAGAAAGACAACACAGCGCGCCTTGAGAACGCCGAAAACGGTTCTCGTGAGATCAAGCGGATCGGCCAGGGCAATGGCAACCCGGTTACCTTTTCCTTCGAGGCAAGCCAGGACGGCCTTCATGGCTTGATCCAGGTCCGCTAAGAGCTGTTTATAGGTGAGCGGTCCCTGATGGCTTATCAATGCTGGACGGTCCGGAGTTCTTTTCCCCGGCCTCGCGATGAGGCCGTCGTCAAGAGTTATTCCGGGAATGGCCAAGTATCGGTAAACGTCTTCTGGCCAATACCCGGCCGTGAGTCCGACCGCTCCCTTAGACATGGGTCCCCCTCCAGTCCTTCTCTTCGATCACCGTGACACCCTTCCATCGCTGCGGCAACTCCTCGGCCCAGTCTTCCCTGCAGTCGAACCCGAATCGCTCTCGAATCAACCCGTTGATGCGCATCCCGAGTTCCGTCACGTTACCCGTCAGAGGTTTTTGGATCAACAGCCTGAGGAAATCCATCTTGGTCTCGCTGCGAATGAGCGCAAAGGGAATATTAACGAGTTCGGGCAGCGCTTCCAAGCATAAGCGCACATCGTACGGCACGATTTCCTGTCCAGCGACACGCAAGGTATTCGCGCGCCGGTCGTAAACTTCCATGAGGGGCCAACTCCTGCCGCACTTGCATTGGCGCGGGAGAACGACGCCCAGATCTTCGGTGTCATAACGG